>JABDJT010000141.1 GCA_013003335.1 Verrucomicrobiales bacterium
GCCCTGCCCCTGGTCGAATCGCTCTACCGCGTCAAGTCCACCCGCAAGAACCGCGCCATCGCCGGCTTGTCGATGGGCGGGCTTCACAGCCTGACGATCGGACTGAACGAACTCGACAAGTTTTCCCGGATCGGGGCTTTCAGCGCTGCGATTCCGGCTCCGGAGGCGGTGGAGGCCGCGTTCAAAAATCCGGACCAAACCAACGAGCAGATCGAATTGCTTTGGATCGCCTGTGGCAAAACAGATTTTTTGCTGGAGGAAAACCGGGATTTCGTCGACCGGCTGAAAAAAACCGGCATCGACCATCAGTTTCTGTTGACCGAAGGCGGCCACAGCTGGCCGGTCTGGCGACAATATTTGGCGGAGTTTGCCCCGTTGTTGTTCCGGTAGAAACCCGATCGGCAGATTGCGGTGGAACAAGGCCCGGTTTTCCTCTAAAAATCCCCACCATGCCCAGCACACCCACCGATCACGAAATCCCCGCGGCTGTTCTGCCCGACCCGCGCAACCACGACATCCAGATTTGGGTGGGGGACCGTCTCTGGCCGCGGAATGAAGCGCGCGTCTCCGTGTTCGATTCCGTGGTGCAGGGCGGGGACGCAGTCTGGGAAGGACTCCGGATTTATGACGGTCGCATCTTCCAACTCGACGCGCATCTCGACCGCATGATGGCCTCCGCCAAAGCGTTGGCATTCGCGAACGTTCCCACCCGCGATTACATCAAATCCGCCATTTTTCAGACCCTCGAGGCGAACGGAATGCGGGATGAATCACACATCCGGCTCACGCTGACGCGCGGGAAAAAAGTGACCTCCGGCATGTCGCCGGAAAATAACCAGTACGGCTGCACCCTGATTGTCCTGGCGGAGTGGAAGCTGCCCGTTTACGACAACGAAGCCGGCATCAAGCTCATCACTTCGGCCCAGCGCCGGAATGCCCCGCAGTTCCTCGATTCAAAAATTCACCACAACAATTTGCTCAACAACATCCTCGCCAAGATCCAGGCCAACCTCGCCGGTGTCGACGATGCGCTGATGCTCGATGACCACGGATTCGTCTCCGAAACCAACGCGACCAACGTGTTCATCGTCCGCGGCGAAACGGTGCTGACGCCGCACGCGGATGCCTGTCTCCCTGGCATCACGCGGAAAGTCGTGATCGAACTGTGCCGGGAAAACGGAATCGAAATCATCGAGCGAAACGTGTCGCTCACCGAATTTCACACCGCCGACGAATGTTTCACCACCGGCACGATGGGCGAGCTGAGCCCCGTCCTGGAAATCGACGGCCGCGAAATCGGTGATGGCAAAGTCGGCAACATGACGCGGCGGTTGCAGTCAATATACTCAGAGAAAACGGCGAACGAAGGGAAAGCATTGCCGTTTTAAATGGGAAAACGAATCAATCGGGTTGGTTCGGCGAACAGACCCTGTTCGATCGAAAACCGGACTGACTGGATTTACTTTTTAATTCCAAAAATTACAGAAATCCTGAATAATTCTGCGATATTGGCGGGAGTTTATGCCGCCTCCTGTCTCCGTTTCCAACTCTGAATCGATCGCCCGGCCCATCGATTCCTTCGCGTTTCGGTTCAACGCGATTCGCGCATTCATCAAGGCGCTGCGACCGCATCAGTGGATCAAAAACGGGCTCGTGTTTGTGCCGGTGCTGACGTCACGGACGTTTGTCGATCCGGCGATGTGGCTGATTTCCGGCGTGCTGTTCGTGGCTTGGAGCCTTGTGGCGTCGGGGAGTTATTTGATCAATGACCTCGTCGATCTAAAATCGGATCGGAATGACCCTGAAAAGCGGGATCGCCCGCTCGCCAGCGCGCGGATTTCGCCCGCGGCAGCCCGAATTGGAGCTCCGATTTTGATCGCGGCGGGCATCGCGATTTCGGCAACGATTTCACTGGAAACCGCCGCCGTATTGGCAGGATACGCGCTCGTGGCGCAGGCCTACTCGCTTTTTTTGAAGAAGCGGCTGCTGGTCGACGTCTTCATTCTCGCATTCCTCTACACCGTGCGGGTGGTCGGCGGTGGCGTGGCGACGGGAAATCACGTCACGATCTGGCTGCTGGCCTTTTCCAGCTTCATCTTTCTCGGCCTGGCCCTGCTGAAACGCTGCGCCGAAGGCCGGGCCGGCGTCTATAACCGTGCCTACCGTGAAGCCGATCAGCCGCTGTTGCTCCTGTTCGGCGTGGCGAGCAGTTTTTTGTCAGTGTTGATCCTGAGTTTGTATGTCGAAAGCCGGACCCATCTCGCGATGTATACCCATCCCGGGCTGCTGTGGTTGATGGTGCCCTTCGTATTGTTCTGGCAGTGCCGGTTGTGGTTTGTGACCCATCGTGGCGAGATGAATACCGATCCGATTTTGTTTTCGATGCGTGATCCCGCGAGCTGGGTGCTCGGCGCACTGACAGTTGGGGCGGTGTTGGTGGCGGGGTGACGTTTCCGCCCGTGCACTGCGAATGTCGTTGACCCACTTTCGGCTGTTGGGATAGGCTTTCCATCCGGTTGCACGGCAGCGCTGTGTGGAAAAAGACCGGATCCCATATCATGGAAGAAAATAACGAGACGGACGAAGAAAAAGGGAAAGACAAAAAGTCGGAAGGCTTCTTTTTCAATATTGGCCGGTCACTTGGATATCTCAATGAACTCAAGTTGAGCGTTCCGGGTCTGATCCTGCTTTTGGTGGGAATCATCGGGACGATTGCGCTGATGTACACCGAGGGAGATATCAACCGCTCGCCCATGACGGGCACGGGTCTGGCGGTAACTGCGTGCCTGGTCTCCGGTGCGTTTTTGCAGGTATCCAAGCGAAAAGAGTGACGGAGCGGGCTTCGTAACAACAATCATCGTCGGTATCTGTCGGTGAAGAATTTCCCATCCAAACGCGCAGGTGATTTTTCGCGATTGTGCGGCATGGTTTGCGCCTTTTTTTAGCGAAACTTTCCCAAACTGAAACCATGAATCTAAACCTGTTTCTTTCTCCCAAATTCAGGCTGCTGATCCTCTGCCTCGCGGCCACGATCGGCTCGGCGGTGTTGATCAACGGCCAGCAGAAGGCTCAGCAAAAACCGCCGCTGAAGGCGCTGCTGATCGCGGGCGGTTGCTGCCACGATTACACGGGCCAGCACAAGGCGCTTTTCAAAGGCATCCAGGCACGGGCGAATGTGCAGGTGGATGTGTGGTGGACGGATGACAAATCGGTCAATCCGCCACTGACGATTTTTGAAAAGGACGACTGGGCAGAGGGATATGACGTGGTCATTCACGATGAATGCGCGGCGGGGGAAAAAAACCTGGAGGTGATGAAGCGGATTCTCGATGTGCACAAAACGGTGCCGGCGGTTCATTTGCACTGCGCGATGCATTCATTCCGGAACGGGACGGATCAGTGGTTCAAGCACCTCGGGCTGCAGTCGACCCGGCACGGGCCGCAGGAGCCGATCGAGGTGAAATACGTGGACAAAAAACACCCAATCGTGGAGCCGCTGGAAGACTGGACCACGGGCAAAGAAGAGCTCTACAATAATGCACAGGTTTTCGACGCGCATCCGCTGGCGATGGGCACGCAGAAATATTCGCGAAATGGCGAAGAAAAAACGGACGTCGCCGTGGTGGCCTGGGTAAATGAAAAACAGGGCGCGCGAAGCTTTTCCACCTCGCTGGGGCACAATACCTTCACCGTCGAAGACGAACGATATCTCGACCTGGTCGTGCGCGGGATGCTGTGGACGATGGACAAGCTGAACGACGATTACGTCGGCGTGGCCTACGAGGGGGAGAACGAAATTACGTTTGTGAAGGGGAAGCCGAAACCGCAGAAAAAGCCGGCGCCGGCAGCGGCCGTCAATTTAGGAAAAGCGCCGAAAGACGCGACGCTGGTGAGCGTGACGGCGAGCAGTGTGCAGGGTGGGCGTGATCCGTGGATGGCGGTAGATGGGCGACAGGACACGCGCTGGTGCGCTTCGGGTGGTTCGAAACCGCAGTGGATCCAGTTCGAATTTGAAATGCCCCAGATGCTCACCGGCGCGTCCATCAAGTGGGAGCGCGAGGGCGACGCGTACCAATACAAAATCGAAACATCGGCCGACGGGAAGTCGTGGGCTGTCGTGGCGGATGAAACGGGGAACGAGAAAAAGGGCGAGACCGGGATCGCATTTGCCGGGAAAGCCGAAGTCGCTCGCTTTGTGAAAATCACGACGACGAACGTGGTTGGTGGAGGCTGGGTGAGCGCTTGGGAGATTCAGTTGAAAGGCCCGGAAATCAAAAAACTGTGGCCGAAGCTGGATGAGAAACAGGCGGCTGCATTGAAAAAGGAAGCGGAAAAAGCGAACGACCCGCTCGCGAAAGAAGGCAACATCCCACCGAAAATCGTGAAGCTGACCCCGGAGGAAGAGGCGGAGATTTTGAAAGACGTAAAGGTGCCGGAGGGCTTCGACGTCTCGGTTTTTTCGAGCTGGCAGGCGGCGAATTACCCGGTTTACGTGGCCGCCGCTCCGAATGGCGATCTTTATGTTTCCTCCGACGGAAACGGCTCGCTCGGCCGCGAACCGCACCGTGGCCG
>JABDJT010000157.1 GCA_013003335.1 Verrucomicrobiales bacterium
CGCGAGGACGTGGAGCGTGGCCAGGTACTGGCCAAGCCGAAATCGATTACGCCGCACACCAAGTTCGAGTGCGAGGTATACATCCTGTCGAAGGACGAGGGCGGCCGTCACACGCCGTTCTTCAATGGCTACCGCCCGCAGTTCTATTTTCGCACCACGGACGTGACCGGATCCGTCGTTCTGCCTGATGGGGTGGAAATGGTGATGCCCGGTGACAACGTGAACATGGAAGTCGAATTGATCACTCCCATTGCGATGGAGAAAACGATCCGCTTCGCAATCCGCGAAGGTGGACGCACCGTGGGTGCCGGCCGTGTGGCTGACATTCTCGATTAATTATTTCCGGCTGGCTGTTCTTTTCTCACGAATTGAACGAAACCGGCAGAAAAGAATCAAACTTTGGCACTGGGGAGTCCGGAAATTCCGGATTCCCCTTTGCCGCCTCAATACGAAACACAAATTCAGGCTGAAAAGGGTAGTAGCTCAATTGGTAGAGTAGCGGTCTCCAAAACCGTTGGTTGCGGGTTCGAGTCCCGCCTGCCCTGCCATTTCTAGCAAAAATTTCCCGCCACAGTCTTCGACTTTTCAGGAACCAGAATGACCAAAATCACAAAATATTTTTCGGAAGTCCGATCCGAGTTGCAGAAAGCAACCTGGCCATGGGACCCGAAGGAAAAAGGCGTCAAAAAGTACAAGCAGTTGATCGATTCAACGATCGTGGTGCTCATTGCCACCGTGTTGCTTGGAGCGTATGTCGCCACCATTGATTTTGCGATGGTGAACCTGATGAAGTGGCTGACATCTGGATTCTAGGAGGAAGGGCCGGGAAATCACCGGCTGGATTGAACTCGAGAAGAAGTTGAAACGGAGGCAGCGGCCTCATCTGACACAGCTCGAAACGACTTTCACATCACCCATTTAAAAAAATGCCCCGCGTACCCGCACCCAATGACCAATGGTATGTTGTCCACGTTCTCTCCGGACAGGAGATGAAGGTGCGGGACAGCATTGAGCGCCGGATCGATGCCGAAGAAATGCGCGATCACATCTTTGAGGTGCTGGTTCCGACAGAGCGTGTCTCGGAAGTGAAAGCCGGGCAAAAGCGGGAGACGAACCGGAAGTTTTTTCCGGGGTACATCATCGTGAATATGCATCTTCTCGATGAGAGCAACAAGCTGGTTGAACAAACCTGGTATTTCATTCGTGAAACGCCGGGAGTGATCAACTTCGCGGGAACGAAAGATCACCCGGTTCCGATGCCGGAGGACGAAGTGCAGAGCATGCTGGCCCAGATTAAGGAGCGCGAAGGAAGCGTGATGCCGGCCCTCCTGTTTGAGGTTGGCGACACGGTTGCCGTGGCCGATGGTCCTTTCCAGGGACAGAACGGCGTGGTTGCTGAAGTAAACGAAGAAAAAGGAGAATTGATGGTGGCGGTCGACATCTTCGGCCGCGAACAACAGGTGCCGCTGGAGTATTGGCAGGTGGAGAAATCCTGAATTTTTAAGAAACGAAGCAACAGGGTGCGTTCGCTGAACAAACCCTGTTCGATCGAAACGAGTAATTTTACCCGAACCAGACACAACAACGATGGCAAAAGAAATCGCAAACCAGTTGAAACTGCAGATCCAGGCCGGGCAGGCTAACCCTTCGCCTCCGGTCGGTCCGGCGCTCGGACAGGCGGGCGTGAACATCATGGAATTCTGCAAGGCCTTCAATGCGGAGACCCAGCAGCAGGCCGGTGATCTTCTGCCGGTGGTAATCACGGTTTACAAGGACAAGAGCTTCACATTTATCACCAAGAAGCCCCCGGCCGCCGTGCTTTTGAAAAAAGCGGCGAACCTTGCTTCCGGGTCCGGGGAACCACACAAGACGAAAGTAGGAAGCATCACGCGAGCCCAGTTGATGGAGGTTGTGAAGGTGAAAATCGAAGACATGAACACCGACGACGAAGAGATGGCTGCCCGTCAGCTCGCGGGAACCGCCCGCCAGATGGGGCTGGAAATCGTCGATTGATCCAATTTTTAAAACCCAAATTAACATCAAACCGCGGGAGGATGATTTTTTCGTCCGTTTGAACTGCAACCTGACCCATGGCAAAAAAACGAAGTAAACGATACGAGGAGGCCGCCAAACTGGTGGATCCTGAAAACCTGTACGACATCGCTGAGGCGGTCGAAATTGTGAAAAAATTCCCCGGCGCAAAGTTCGATGAGACAGTCTCAATGACATTCCGGATGGGAGTGGATCCGCGCCAAACCGATCAAATGGTCCGCGGCACTTGTCCTCTCCCTCACGGAAGCGGCAACGAGGTTAGGGTTTTGGTGTTTGCTGAAGGCGAGGCAGCGACGGTTGCAAAGAATGCGGGCGCCGAGCATGTGGGGTACGAGAAGTTGCTCAAAGAGGTGCAGGAGGGATTTATGGATTTCGACGTCGTGATCGCCACTCCGGCTGCCATGTCTGAGGTGCGGAAATTGGGGCGCCAACTTGGGCCGCGCGGCTTGATGCCCAATCCCAAGACGGGCACGGTGACCGAAGATACTGCGGCAGCTGTCCAGGCGGTGAAGGCCGGGCGAGTAGACTTCAAACTCGACAAAAATGGAAATATTTCGGTGGGGATCGGGAAAGTCTCTTTTGACCCTCAGCAATTGGTCGAAAACGGCACCGCGGTGATCGACGCAGTCAATCAATCTCGACCGGCTACCGCTAAGGGAATCTTCCTCGAATCGGCCTATCTCGCCGCGACGATGAGTCCGGCAGTGAAAATCGATGTTTCCAATTACCAGTAACCACGAACTGAATCATTACGATGAAAGCTGACAAACAAATTATCATCGACGATATCCTTGAGCGGATTAATTCGTCCTCGTTCGTTCTGGTAGCGGATTATGCCGGCATGACCGTTCCGGAATTCGCAGAAATCCGGAAGCGACTGAAGGAGTCCGGTGCGGAATTTCATGTCGCCAAAAATTCATTCGTGAAGAGGGCAGCGGAAGCGGCCGAATTACCGGATGACCTGGCGGAATCGCTTTCCGGGCAGACTGCGTATGTGGTGGGCGAATCTGATGTGTGCGCTGCCGCGAAGGCCCTGAAGAGCTTCAGAAAAGAATTCAATAAGGCAGAAATGAGGTCCGGAGTGCTCGATGGCGAAGCTCTGGACACAGCGCAGATTGAGGCTCTCGCAGATCTTCCTTCGAAAGAGGTTTTGCAAGCTCAGTTGCTTGGAGTGCTGAATATGCCCGCACAGCAGCTGGTCACGGTGCTCAATGAGCCTGCTGCCGCTCTGGCCCGCGTATTGCAGGCCAAGCACGATCAGGGCTAAGACAATTTTTATCGAATTTGGATTCCGGCGTAGTCGGGATTTGAAACCAAACCAAAACAAACCAACAAGAATAAACAGAAACCGGGTTCCTTGCCGGGCAGTGGGCGCACTGTCTTAATTGTGATGACGCTTGTTTCACGCGGCGACACCCACCAAAATTATGGCTGATACAGATACATTGGTAGATCAATTGAGTGGCCTGACTGTCCTTGAAGTGGCAGATCTGGTTAAAGCTCTCGAAGATAAATGGGGCGTGAGCGCTGCTGCTCCCGCTGCCGTGGCAGTTGCTGCCCCCGGCGGTGGAGACGGTGGCGGAGAAGCGGCTGAAGAGAAAACTGAGTTTGATGTCATTCTCAAGGCTGATGGGGGCAATAAGATTGCCGTCATTAAAGCTGTGCGCGAAGCGGTCTCAGGACTGGGTCTCGCAGATGCCAAGAAACTCGTGGAAGGTGCTCCGGCACCGATTCTCGAAGGTGCTTCCAAGGATGACGCCGAAGCTGCCAAGGCCAAGCTTGAAGAAGCTGGTGCCGAGGTTGAGCTCAAGTGATCCGTTTTTGGAAACCCAAAAAATTTGAAGGGGCTCCTTCCGGATTTGCCGGAAGGGGCATTTTTCAAAACCCGGACTCCGAATCCTGGCCGCTCTTCAACCAGTGGTCAGGCTTCGCTGTCTCTCAGAAAGCGAAGTGATCCCGACATCATTGCGTGTCAGGAAAAGAAGGCATTCCACCCGATACTACCCGTTTCGCGGTTTGCCCCTGGATCATGACTTTTGAGATTGCGAATTGAGAAGCGAATTCGACCCGATCAACTTAGCCCGAGCGATATGTCAGCAACTGCAGCCCAACCCATTGAACGCAAATATTTCGGAAAGATTACCGAGGCGATTGAAACGCCCAATCTGATCGAAGTCCAGCTTGATTCCTATAAGGAATTTCTTCAGCAGGATGTTGCACCAAAAGATCGGACTCCATCCGGATTGCAATCCGTGTTCCAGGAAGTGTTTCCGATTCAAAGTTACGATGAAAAGTTCACCCTCGACTTCGTCAAATACGAAGTTGGCGAGCCGAAGCTCACTGCATTGGAAGCTTTGCGGGATGGCGAGACTTTCTCAGCCCCATTGTACGTGACCTTTGCGTTGAAAGATGAATCCGGCACAAAGGAAGAGCGGGTCTACATGGGTGAACTGCCGCTGATGACTCTTCGCGGAACGTTTGTCATTAATGGTGCGGAGCGGGTTGTGGTCAGCCAGTTGCACCGTTCACCAGGCGTGTGTTTTGAGACTTCAGTGCACTTGAACGGGAAGATTTTGTACGGCTTCCGGATCATTCCGGACCGGGGATCCTGGATGGAAGTTCAGTTCGACACCAACGACTTGCTGTATGTCTACCTGGATCGCCGTCGTCGCCGCCGCAAATTTCTCGCCACGACGTTTCTCCGGGCGGTGGGATACCCGACGGATGAAGACATCATCAAAGAGTTTTATGCGCCGGAAACCCTGAAGCTTTCTGAGACGATGGATGAGGCGGAACTCGCCACCAAGGTCCTGTTCAAGGACATCATGGATGGAGAGATTGTCGTCGCAAAAGCCTACGAGCCACTCACGCTGACGGTGGTAACGGAAATTATCCGGTTGGGAATCAAGAAAATTGAGGTGGTGACAGCCTCTCATGACGATCTCCTGATCAAGTCCCTGAAAAAGGACCCGGCAGATGACGAAGAAGAGGCGTTGAAAGATATCTACCGCCGCTTGCGACCGGGGGATCCGCCGACTGTAGCGAACTCCCGGGCACTCCTGAAGCGCCTGTTTTTCGATCCGAAAAAGTACGACCTGACACGAGTTGGCCGTTACAAGATCAATCAAAAGCTTTCTCTGGGTGTGGACGACAACGAGCGGGTTCTGACAGCCGAAGACTTCGTCGCGTCCATGAAGTATCTCCTGAACCTGAAACGTGGCGAAGGAGTTTTGGACGATATCGATCACCTCGGAAGCCGAAGGATTCGGGCCGTGGGTGAACTTCTTTCCAATCAGTGTCGGGTCGGCCTTGCGCGGACAGAACGTCTCGTGAAAGAGCGGATGACCCTGTTTGATGTGAATCTTGACGGAATGACCCCGTCTAAACTGGTCAATCCGAAGGCTCTCAGCGCTGTGGTCCGGGACTTTTTTGGTCGTTCCCAGTTGTCCCAGTTCATGGACCAAATCAACCCACTGTCCGAGTTGACGCACAAACGGCGTCTCTCAGCATTGGGGCCGGGTGGATTGAATCGTGACCGGGCCGGTTTTGAAGTCCGGGATGTTCACCCGTCTCACTATGGTAGGATTTGCCCGATTGAGACGCCGGAAGGTCCAAACATTGGTCTGATCAACTCGATGAGTTGTTATGCCCGGATCAACGAGTTCGGGTTCATCGAGTCTCCCTACCGCAAAATCATCAAAGGAGTTGTCTCGAAAAAGATTGAGTATTTGACGGCTGATCAGGAAGAAAACTACCTGATCGCTCAGGCGAATAACCCGATTGACGAAAAAGGAAATTTCCAAACCAAGCAGATTACGGTTCGTCACCTCGGTGATTTTATTGAGGTGGAACCTGAAAAAGCGGCCTACATGGATGTTTCGCCGAAGCAGCTTGTTTCTGTGGCTGCATCGCTGATCCCATTCCTGGAGCACGATGATGCAAACCGCGCCTTGATGGGTTCGAACATGCAACGGCAGGGTGTCCCGCTGTTGATTTCCGAATCTCCCTACATTGGCACCGGGATGGAGTCGAAGGTCGCGCAGGATTCCCGCTCGGTCGTGGTTTCCGAAGGAGCCGGTAAAGTAGCTGCCGCCACTGCTGAGATGATCGTGGTGACCAAGGACGGCAACCTTCCCTGCTCCGAGGCCCAGTTTTTGACCAACCCGAGGAAGCTGAAAAGCGATCCCGGGAAAGGCATTTACGCTTACCCCTTGCGGAAGTTTATGCGGTCAAACGCAGGCACCTGCATCAACCAAAAGCCGATTGTCGATCAGGGTGAAAAAGTGAAGGCCGGACAAATCCTGGCAGATGGACCGAATACGGATTTTGGAGAACTGGCCCTCGGCCGGAACGTGCTTGTCGCCTTCATGCCGTGGAACGGATACAACTTCGAGGATGCCATTGTAATCTCCGAGCGAATCGTGAAAGAGGATGTTTATACCTCCATTCACGTCGATGAATTCGAAATCGGTGCTCGGGACACAAAACTCGGTCCCGAAGAAATCACCCGGGATATTCCGAATGTCGGAGAGGAAGCCCTCAAAGACCTGGGCCCTGACGGCGTGATCCGCGTCGGCGCAGAAGTGAAGCCGGGAGATATCCTCGTTGGAAAAATTACGCCGAAGAGCGAAACGGAACTGGCTCCCGAAGAACGTCTTCTCCGGGCGATTTTCGGTGAAAAAGCTGCGGATGTGAAAGATACCTCGCTCCGTGTTCCCTCCGGTTGCACTGGCATCGTCATGGATGTCCGCGTTTCTTCACGGAACGTCACCGGGAAAGAAAAACTTGATCCCAAGGAAGCTCAGAAGCAGCAAAAACAGATTGTCGAAGAGCACACCAAGCGGCGGGAAGAATTGACCGATCAGTTGACTGACAAGTTGTCGGATATTCTGCTCGGCGAAAAAATCCCGCTGGACGTGGTGAATGGTAAAACCGGGGAAATCATCATTCCGGCTAACCGCAAGATCACCAAGACACTGCTGCGGAAGCTTGCCGACAACTACGGCGATATCGAAATCGATCCGAGCCCGATTCGGAACAAGATTCTGGACATCATTTCCGGCTTCGAACAGAAATTTGCCGACATTGACCTCGAACGGGAACGTCAACTCGACCGCATCGAATCCGGTGACGAAGTCGATCCCGGAATCATCAAGCAGGTGAAAGTCTACGTCGCCAAGAAGCGGAAATTGTCCGTCGGTGACAAAATGGCCGGCCGTCACGGAAACAAAGGGGTGGTCGCCACCATCGTTCCCGAGGAAGACATGCCCTTCCTCGAAGACGGAACACCGGTTGATATTTGCCTCAACCCGCTCGGCGTGCCTTCACGGATGAACGTCGGGCAGGTTTTGGAAACCCACCTTGGCCTCGCCGCCAAGGCTCTCGGATTCAAAGTCGCGACACCCGTCTTCGACGGAATTCCGGAAAGCCAGATCGTGGAATACATGGATCAGGCCCGGAAAACCGAAGGCTTCGAGTGGATTGGCGAAAACGGAAAATCTACCCTTTACGACGGCCGAACCGGTGAACGGTTTTACCAGGACGTCGTTGTGGGCATTATTTACATGCTGAAACTCGGCCACCTCGTGGAAGACAAGATCCACGCTCGTGCGGTCGGACCCTACTCGCTCGTCACCCAGCAGCCTCTCGGCGGAAAAGCCCAGTATGGCGGTCAGCGATTCGGCGAGATGGAGGTCTGGGCTCTCGAAGCCTACGGCGCCGCATATACCCTGCAGGAATTGCTCACCGTGAAATCGGATGATGTGCAGGGCCGAACCCGCATTTACGAAGCGATCGTGAAAGGTGACAACACCCTCGAAGCCGGCACTCCGGAATCGTTCAACGTGTTGATCAAGGAAATGCAATCGCTCGGACTCGACGTCACCGTCGGATCCGCCCAAAAAACCTCAGAGGAAATCCTCGCCGAAAGCCTGGCTTCCTGACTCCGAATTCGATCCAACAGGGTTCGTTCACCGAACCAACCCTGTTGATTCGTTTTCTTCGAAAAATTTGATTCTTTAAAAAATCGCGAACTCCAGCCCAATCAAAACCGTGTCTACTCCAACCCTAAGCTCAGAATCTCATCTTGATGAAATTTTCGGACTCGAGCGCAAGTCCGATAGTTTCGATCATGTTCGCATCACCGTCGCCAACCCGGAAACGATTCGTTCCTGGAGCCGCGGCGAAGTGAAAAATCCGGAAACGATCAATTACCGGACATTCAAACCCGAAAAAGGCGGCCTGTTCTGCGAGCGGATCTTTGGTCCGACCAAGGACTGGGAATGTGCTTGCGGGAAATACAAGCGAATCAAGCACAAGGGCGTGATTTGCGACCGGTGCGGTGTGGAAGTGACCCTTTCACGCGTTCGTCGCGAGCGCATGGGCCACATCGAGTTGGCCGTGCCGGTTTCCCACATCTGGTTTTACAAGTGCATGCCGTCGCGAATCGGTTTGATGCTGGACATGAGCGCGCGTCAGTTGGAGCGCGTGATCTATTACGAAGATTATATCGTGATCGATCCGGGCAATACGCCGATGGAAGCCGGGCAGCTTCTGACGGAAATGGAATTCCGCGACGCGCAGGAAGAGTATGGCACGACTGCCTTTTCCGCCGGAATGGGCGCCGAGGCGGTTCGCGATTTGCTCTCGCGGATCGATTTGCCGAGCCTGATCGTTGAACTGGAAGAGGCGATGACGAAGACCCGATCCAAGCAGGTCCGGAAAAAACTCGCCAAGCGTCTCAAGCTCGCCCAGGGGTTCCACACTTCGAAAACCCGCCCGGAATGGATGATTCTCGAAGTTCTGCCGGTCATTCCGCCGGACCTTCGTCCGCTCGTGCCGCTGGAAGGTGGCCGTTTCGCCACATCCGATTTGAATGACTTGTATCGTCGAGTCATCAACCGGAACAACCGACTGAAAAACCTGCTTCAGCTCAAAACCCCGGACGTGATTATTCGGAACGAGAAGCGGATGCTGCAGGAAGCAGTCGATGCGTTGTTTGACAACGGACGTCATGGCCGTGCCGTGACCGGTGCCGGAAATCGCGCACTGAAATCGCTTTCCGACATGCTGAAAGGCAAGGGAGGTCGTTTTCGCCAGAACCTTTTGGGTAAGCGTGTCGACTACTCCGGCCGTTCCGTGATCGTGATTGGACCCGAGCTGAAACTGCACCAGTGCGGTTTGCCGAAGAAAATGGCGCTCGTCCTGTTCGAGCCGTTCATTATTCGGCGCCTGAAGGAGCTCGGATACGTTCACACGGTTCGCTCCGCGAAAAAACTGATCGAGCGGAAAACGCCCGAAGTTTGGGATATTCTAGAAGAGGTCACGAAGGGTCACCCGGTCATGTTGAACCGGGCACCGACGCTTCACCGCCTCTCCATCCAGGCATTTGAGCCCGTATTGATTGAAGGTTCTGCCATTCGCGTTCACCCGCTCGTTTGTACTGCATACAATGCGGACTTCGACGGAGACCAGATGGCTGTGCACGTTCCGCTTTCCGTGGAAGCACAAATGGAAGCCCGCATGTTGATGCTGGCTCCGAACAACATCTTCACTCCGTCCAGCGGAAAGCCGATCACGACTCCGTCGCAGGATATTACGCTGGGTTGCTACTTCCTGACTTATTGCCGCCACATCCCGGTGCGCGATGAGGAAGTCGAACGTTCGCTGCCGCTTTTCTCGGACATGTCCGAGGTGGAATTCGCAGTAGCGAACCGCGGGATTGATATGCACGATCCGATTCGATTGCGGAATCCGGATTTCGAGAACGAAACCGTTTACGGGGATCCTGAAAAGAAGGTGATCGTCACCACGGCCGGCCGTGTCCGGTTTAACGAAATCTGGCCCGAAGATTTGGGATTCTTTAACGAAAACGTCGGCAAGAAACAGCTCTCCGATATTATTTGGCGTTGTTACCAAAAAGCAGGCCAGGACGGAACGGTCATCGCACTCGACAAGCTGAAATCGCTTGGATTCAAGGAAGCATCCCGATCCGGCTGTTCGGTCGGAATTTTCGACATGGCTGTTCCGGAAGAGAAGGCTACCGAATTGAAGGAGGCCTTCAAAAAGGTCGAGGAAGCGAACAAGAATCACCGCGCCGGGATCATTACCAACAAGGAGCGGTACAACAAAGTGGTGGATATCTGGACCCACGCCGGGGACGAGATTACCAAGGCACTGTTTCGCACAATTGAATTCAATGACGGCAGCGATCTTCCAAGTCCGTTGTTCATGATGGTCGACTCCGGCGCCCGGGGTAACCGTCAGCAGATTAAGCAGCTTTCCGGAATGCGCGGTCTCATGGCCAAACCATCCGGCGAAATTATCGAACGGCCGATTACCTCGAACTTCCGCGAGGGTCTGTCCGTTTTGGAATACTTCATCTCCACCCACGGAGCCCGGAAAGGGCTCGCCGATACGGCGCTCAAGACCGCCGACTCCGGATACATGACGCGGAAACTCGTCGACGTGGCGCAGGACGTTATTATCACCGAAATCGATTGCGGCACCGTGAACGGTATTACCGTGAAATCGATTTACGAGGGTGATGAAGAAGTCGTCGACTTGAAGACTCGGATTTACGGTCGTGTCTCTGCGGAGAAAGTTGTCAACGGCGACGAAGTTGTCGTCAAGCCCGGCGAACTGATCGACGAGGCTGTCGCGAATCGCATTGATGATATCGGGCATGAGCAACTCAAGATTCGCTCCGTCCTCACGTGCGAGAGCCGTCGCGGTTGTTGCGCGAAATGCTACGGCATGAACCTCGCCACCAACGAGATGGGTAAAATCGGTGAAGCAGTCGGAATTATCGCTGCGCAATCCATCGGCGAACCCGGAACGCAGCTTACGATGCGGACATTCCACGTCGGTGGTGTGGCGACCAGTGTTTTCAAGCAGCCGATCATCAAGGCCAAAGAAAAAGGAACCATTCACTTCAACAACCTCCGGGCGGTTGAAACTCCCGATGGAACCTGGGTGGCCCTCAACAAGAACGGCACAGTCACCGTTCACGACGCGAAAGGTCGCGAACTCGAATCGTACGACATCGTCATCGGTTCAGTCATCTACAAAGGCGACAATCAGCCTGTCAAGAAAGGCGAAACGCTGGTGACCTGGGACCAATACAACGTGCCGGTCATCACGGAAAAAGCCGGTGTCGTGAAATTCAAAGACATGCTTCAGGGCATCACGGTCGATACCGAGATTGACAAGGAAACCAACACCAAGGGGCAGGTGGTTATTGAGCACAAAGAGGATTTGCACCCGCAAATCACCATTGTGGATTCCAAGAAAAAGGAACTGGCCGCCTATTCCATTCCGACCGGAGCGCACTTGTCTGTCAAAGAAGGGCAGAAAGTTGTGGCTGGTGAACAGCTTGCCAAGACACCGCGAAAGGTCGCTCAGACCAAGGACATTACCGGTGGTCTTCCCCGGGTTGCCGAGCTTTTCGAAGCCCGGAAACCGAAAGAAGTCGCCGAAATTGCCAAGATCGACGGGATTGTCGAGTTGGGAGGTACGGTCCGTGCGAAACGAAAACTCATCGTGACCGAACCGGAAACCGGCGAGTCCGAAGAGCACCTTATCCCGCTCGGCAAACACTACCTCGTCCAGCCCGGCGACCTTGTTTATAAAGGTCAACAGTTGACCGAGGGATCCGTGACTCCTCACGAGATTCTTGAAGTGCTTGGCACCCACGCCTTGATGGAGCACCTCGTTTCCGAGGTTCAGGAAGTCTACCGTCTCCAGGGCGTCGAAATTAACGATAAGCACATCGAAATCATTATCCGGCAGATGCTTCGGAAAGTGAAAATCACCGACCCGGGCGATACTCACTTCCTCTGGGGTGATCAGGTCGAGAAAGTGGAATTCGAAGACGTGAACCGCGAAATGGTGGAGCAGGGTGGTAAACCCGCCGAAGGCGAACCTGTGCTGCTCGGAATCACGAAGGCTTCCCTTGAAACTGATTCCTTCATTTCCGCGGCATCCTTCCAGGATACAACCCGGGTATTGACCGACGCGGCAACCCTCGGAAAAGTCGATCAACTCCGCGGTTTCAAAGAAAATGTGATCATGGGGCACCTCATTCCTGCCGGAACCGGTTTTCATGACTCACGTCACATCCGTGTGGTCGAAACAGTCGATGCAGCCGAGCTCGAAGCCGCCCAAAAAGCAGCCGAAGAAGCGGCTGCCGCTGAGGCTGGTGAGGAAATTGAAGAACTCGCCTGATCCGGCATATTAATCTGAATCTGAAAACACGCGTTCGTTTCGGCGGACGTGTGTTTTCCTTTTTACGAACCCTGTTGGTTCGTTTCTGTGTCCGAATCGCCAGTTGCCATCTTCTCCGTGCGGTGTAGAAATTCTCGCGACCGTCGCGTTAATCCCTTCCACTTCCGCCCAAAAAAAAATTCGTAGCCAAATTTGGCACAAATTTGCAAAGCAAGGAGGAACGGAACGTTTCGACGAGCGTAGAAATTTTTCCTAAAATGAGAGTCAAAGCCTTCCCCGCCCTTGTCCCCGCACCCGGCAAAGCCGAAACCATTGCGTCAGTTCCGTATGACGTCGTGAACACCGAAGAAGCCCGCGCCCTCGCTGGTGACAACGCCGATTCCTTTTTACACGTCGTTCGCGCCGAGATCGATTTTCCCGAAGGCACCGATCCCTACGGCGACGAGATTTACGCGAAATCAAAGGCCAATCTCGACCGTCTTCAATCCGAAGGTCTGCTGGTTCGTGAGCCCGAGCCTTGCATTTATTTCTACCGTCAGATCATGGACGGCCACGCGCAAACCGGAATCACGCTGGCGACGCACATCGAAGATTACGAAAACGACATCATTCGGAAGCACGAGAAAACCCGGCCGGTCAAAGAAAACGACCGCACCAGGTTGACCGACGTGCTATCCGCCAACACCGGACCTGTTTTCCTGACCTACAAGGACGACGCAACTATCGACACATTCGTCGCTGACTGGTGCGAAAACCACGAGCCGACGGTCGATTTCACCGATGATAAAAACGTCCAGCACACCGTGTGGCGGGTTCCCGGCGATGAGGCTGCGCCGGTTCTCGGTGCGTTTGAAAACGACGTCGATCTCAGCTACGTGGCCGATGGCCATCACCGCAGTGCCAGTGCCGCTCGAGTCGGAAAAGAGCGCCGCGAGGCGAATCCGAACCACACCGGCGACGAAAACTACAACTGGTTTCTCTCCGTGCTGTTTCCTGCGAGCCAGCTCAAAGTTCTCGCCTACAACCGCGTCGTGAAATCCGTGCCGTCCGATTTTCTCGAGCAGATCAAAGGCATCTTCGAAGTTGAATCCAACGGCCGGAAAACGCCTGATGGTCCCGGCGCGCTTTGTTTGTATGTCGATGGCGCCTGGCACAGCGTGAAATGGGGCGAAGTCGATTCCGAAAGCCCGATCGATCGCCTCGACGCCAGTGTCTTGCAGGACCGCGTCCTCACCCCGATTCTCGGCATCAGTGATCCCCGCACGGACACGAACATTGATTTCGTAGGCGGAATCCGCGGTACTAATGAACTGGAGAAGCGCATCGATTCCGGCGAATGGGCTGCCGCCTTCAGCATGGCCCCCGTTACTGTTCAGCAACTGATCGACATCGCCGACGCTGGCGAAATTATGCCTCCCAAAAGCACGTGGTTTGAGCCAAAGCTGCGGAGCGGGTTGTTCGTCTATACGTTGGATTGAAACGTGGACTGGTAGGACAGAGGCTTTGAATCGATCAATCAGGGTTGATTCTCCGATCAAACCCTGTTGATTCGGCAGACCACCATGCGTCTCGCAACTGTCATTGCCAGCTACAACCACGCCCAGTACATTGTGCCGGCGATTGAGTCGGTGTTGAATCAATCGCGACCAACGGACCGGTTCCTGGTGATCGATGATGGCTCAAAAGACGATTCGGTCGAAGTCATCCGGCAGTTTGAAGACCGCGGAGTGGAATTGATTGTGCAGGAAAATGCGGGAGCTCACGCGACTTGGAATCGTTGTATCGAGGAGGTTTCGAAAGATTGTGATCTGGTCTCGATCCTGAATTCCGACGACATCTACGAGCCCACCCGCTTTGAAAAATGCGTACCCCAGTTCGAGCAACCGGAGGCGAAAGCGGTCGTTTCGACGGGATTACACATGATTGATTCGGAAGGCGACTTGCTGTCGCCGGAAGAGAGCCGCGCGAAGTGGCTGCGGGCGGTTTGGGCGATGGGTCGGGAGAGTGATGCGGAAGCCTGGGAGTGGATGGCTATGGCGAATTTCGTGGTGACGAGTTCGAATATCATTACGCGGACCGACTATGCGCTTGCGAATCCCTTTCAACCCTATCGGTTCAACCACGACTACTTTTTCCTCAGCGGTGCGGCTTTGCGGGATCAGATTCACCTGATCGACGAGGATCTATTGGAATACCGGGTTCATCCCCAAAACAATATCAACACCGATCCGGCTCCACTCCTGAAGGAAATGCTGCGGATGCATTTCGATTTGTATCATCATTTTGCGGATGAATTCACGGCCGATGCGGCAACGCGGAGCCGCTTTTATGAATACATGCGGGCCATTGAAAACAGCGTTTCGAGTTTTCACTCGGGCTTGTTTCAGTTGCTGTTGGCGCAGCTTTCTGCCAAGGCGACGCCGGAAGAAATCGAGGCGATGGTGAACGGCCTCGACGAAGAGTCCTTGCTGGAACTCCACGACTATCCGAACAAAGCGCTCGTGAATACATGGGATGAGACGTCGGCGCCGCAGGCTGCCACCAATCTGGCCGGGAAATACGAGGCCGTTCGGGAAGAAAACCGGAAGCTGAAAGCGGAACGGGATGCCTGGCGGGATTTGGCAAGAGCGCGAAACGAATTGCTTCGCTCGAAAGGATTCGCACTCTCCCGATTGTTTGGTGGAGGGAAGCGGGAGGTGTCGGATGCCGGAAAGTCGCCGCAGGAGAAATTACGAAATCTGCAGGGCGAATAGCGGTTCAGTTTGAGGTCTTCACGCGACTTCTGAAAACGATTCCATCGTTTCCTGTTCCGTTTCCTCGTTGCCAAAGACTTCCTGGAGAAAAAGGATCACGTCTTTTTCAGGAACCCGATCAAAGCAGGTTTGCGCTTCCTGCTCGAGCCCGAGAGCCCGGCTGGCTGCCCCCAGATTCTTCAGCGATTGCTGAACATCGGGATGGCTGTCGTCTTTGAAAAACCGTTCCCGAATTCCGAGGGCACGTCTGAACATCCGGTAGGCTGATTTCAGTTTGTCCCGTCGCGTGTAGAACGTGCCGATATTATTGTAAATCGCAGCCACCTTGTCGCTGTTGGCGCCGACCAGGGCCTCAAGAATCACCAGCGCCATCTTGTAGTGGTGCTCGGATTGTTCCCATTTCTCGGCTCGCTTGAAAAGGATCGCGAGGTTGTTGTGAATTACAGCACGGATTTCGCTGAGCGTTATGTTGTGTTCCTCGGCAATCTCAAGGCCGGCTTCGTAGCAAAGGATCGCACCCTCCGTGTCCCCCCGGCATTCCCGGAGGTAACCCCTTTGTGATTTCAATTTCACCCGGATTTCCGGGGCTACATGCTTCCACTCTTCGTCTGCATGCATTTCCGCTTCCCGATAGAGCCGGTCCGATTTTGTAAAATCCTCCTGCTTCAATCGCAGCGCAGCCAAAACAGTGAGGGCGTGAATCAAATCTCCACGATATTGTGAGGAATCAAGGTGGGCCCTCCTTCTCGTGGTTTCGAGAATTCGGGAAGCCTCCTCAATTGCCTTTTGCAGTGGGGAATTGTGCGGGTCGAGCATTGTGAACGGGTGCAGTCACCGTGGTTCACTTTGCCGAATTATACACTCGAAACAATGAGAAAATCAGGAAATCTTAACCAGATCAGGTCAGCGAGTTTTTTGTCACCTCCGCAGTCTTTTCAACGTCGTCCGGAGTGTGCGCCAGTGAGATAAAACCGGCCTCGTACTGGGAGGGAGCGAAGTACACACCGGCCTCCAGAGCTTTCCAAAAAAAGCGGCTGAAAGCGTCGAAATCGCACTTCTTGACGTCATCGACATTGGTAATTTCCTGCCCGCCGAAGAAGAGGCAAAACATGGATCCAACCCGGTTAAACTGGTAGTTCAACCCGGATGTTTCGAGCGCCTCTTGGACACCCGATTCAAATTGTGTCCCGATTTCTTCCAGGCGCGCCCAGCCATTTTGTCGCTCTAATTCTTTCAATTGTGCCAGACCGGCGGCCATGGCCAGGGGATTTCCGGAAAGAGTCCCTGCCTGGTAAACAGGCCCGTCCGGCGCGAGATGATCCATAATGTCTGCGCGGCCGCCGAAGGCACCAACCGGCAGACCACCCCCGATCACTTTCCCCAATGCGGTCAGATCGGGCGTCACGCCGGTTAATTCCTGCACCCCACCTTTGGCTACGCGGAATCCGGTCATAACCTCATCGAAAATAAGCAGAGCCCCGTGTTTCGTCGTAATTTCACGAAGGAACTGGAGATAGCCCTCCTTCGGAAAAATCAAACCCGCGTTCGCAGGGATCGGTTCGAGAATAATGGCGGCAATATCCTCCCCGTTCTCGGCAAAAGCCTGTTCAACTGCTTCAGGCCGGTTGAAAGGCAGTGTCATTGTGAGCCCGGCAAATTCTCCCGGCACTCCGGCACTGTCCGGTTTTCCGTGGGTCAGGGCGCCGCTTCCGGCCGCGACGAGAAGTGAGTCGACATGGCCGTGATAACAACCCTCAAATTTGATGATTTTGTTCCTTCCCGTGAATCCCCGGGCGAGACGGATCGCAGTCATGGTTGCCTCGGTCCCGCTGTTCACCATCCTGACTTTTTCAACCGAAGGAACCCAGTCCACGATCAAGCGGGCGATTTCCACTTCGTGCAGATTCGGAATCCCGAAACTGACGCCTTCCCTGGCAGCCTGGGTGACAGCGTCAATCACGACCGTTGGGGAGTGACCGAGGATCGCTGGCCCCCATGTCCCGACATAATCGATCAATTCATTGCCATCCACGTCCCAGATTCGGGAGCCTTTCGCCCGGCGAACGAAAAACGGATCACCGTCCACATTTCGAAAAGCCCGGACGGGCGAATTTACGCCGCCTGGGATGACTTCTTTGGCTGACTTGAAGAGTTTCTGTGAAAGCGTGTGATCAGGCATGAAAAGAAGGGAGAATACGTTGAGGAGGAGTAAACTGTAAATTGAACCGCGGCGAAACGTCTAATCTTTCATGAAAACCCTCCACTTCCTCCCACTTTTTTTTATTACGATTCTGTTCCTCGGATCTGCGGGACCGGTTCGTGGATTTGATCATTCCAATCTGGATGCCGTTTTAAAGAAATACGTTGATTCAAAAGGAATGGTTGACTACGCCGGCCTTCAAAAAAATCGCTCGGAGCTCGACAGTTATCTAAAAAGCACAGCCGCCGTCACGGAGAAGGAGTTCAAAGGCTGGAACGAAAACGAGCAACTTGCCTTCCTGATGAACGTGTACAACGCCGAGACGTTGCAACTCATCATTGATCATTACCCCGTCAAGACGATCAAGAAAATCGGGCCACTGATCGGCACTCCGTGGGACGTAAAATCTGTCGAGCTCTTCGGGGACACGACGACCCTGAACAAGCTCGAGCATGGAATCCTTCGCGAAGATTACGACGAGCCCCGCCTGCATTTTGCGATCGTCTGTGCCGCCATGGGTTGTCCCCCTCTACGGACGGAAGCCTTCACTGCGGCGAAGCTGGACGAACAACTGGACGATCAGGCCCGGGTGTTCCTGAGCCAGGCCAACAAGAACCGGGTGGAAGGCGATACCCTGTATCTCTCACCCATCTTCAAATGGTTTGATGGTGATTTCGAAAAAGGCGGAAAATCCGTTCAGGATTATGTGAATCCGTGGTTCAAGGCAGACACCAGCCGACTGAAAGTGAAATACACCGATTACGACTGGGACTTGAACAAACAGTGAACGAAAGCCTGCTGACTGACCTTCACTTTTGTCCTGATGAGCGATTCAAGGGAATCATCCAGCCGCTCTTTTCCGTGGAAATTGATCGGGGTGGGGGGAGTCATCCTGGCCCTGATTCTTTCGAATCAATTCCTGCCGGTCGACCAATGGTTGAAAGCACTGCTCGACTGGATTGATGGACTCGGGTTCTGGGGGCCGGTCATTTTCATTCTCGTATACATCGCCCTTACGGTGCTCATGATTCCGGGCTCCATCCTCACAATGGGTTCCGGTCTGCTGTTTGGACTGGGATGGGGCACCTTGTGGACGGTGGTTGCGTCAAACATTGGAGCCAGTCTCGCATTTCTGATCGGTCGCCATTTTGCCCGCGATAAGGTCGAAAAAAGAATCGAGGGGAACGAGAAATTTGAAGCAATCGATGAAGCGGTATCGGGAGAAGGTTGGAAGATTGTGGTTTTGACGCGCCTTTCGCCCGTATTTCCGTTTAATCTACTCAATTACGCCTACGGCCTGACCAACGTGAAATGGAGGTCTTACGCGGTGGCTTCACTTGTTGGGATGTTCCCAGGCACCTTGTTGTACGTCTACCTTGGAGCGATCGGGCGATTGGCCGGGGAAGCGTCTGAGAGGAAGCCGGGCGAAATTGCCATGCTGATCGTGGGCATTGCCGCAACATTCGCTGTCACCTTTTTTATCACGAAATCCGCCAGAAAAGCTCTTTCGGACAAAACAGGAATTGGAAAAGAGGGCAGCAACGAATGAACAGGGTCTGTTCGTCAGTCCAACCCTGTTGATTCGAAAATCTTGCGGAGACAGGCAAACGTGGTGCAAGGTGTCGGCGAAATTGTGAGTGTACCGGAAGCAGAATTGAAGCACAGCCTCACCGAAGGGCTCACCCCGATCCCGGAGCGGTTCGGGCCTGTCTTCGTCAAGGAATTGCGGCAGGGTTTGCGGGCACGGATTTTTGTCTGGCCGTTCGTGGCTCTTCAGCTGCTCGCAATCTTCGTGATCATGGTGGAATTCTTTGCCATGGATCTGGGCGGCAGGGGGGGCGGTGGAGGCGGAGGTGCCGGCTTTTTGAGTTTCGATCTGTCGGATGGTCTGTTTTTCGCCCTGCTTTCGCTGGTTTTCGGATTGCTCCTGCCGTTGACACTGTTTTCGTCGCTCCAGCCGGAACTCGCGGGAGGAAGAAACGTGGAGTTGCTACTCATGTCGAACCTGACGCGCTGGCAAATCGTTCGCGGAAAATGGCTGGTGGGTAGCGTCCTGTCCGGCCTGATGATCATTTCGCTCGTTCCGTATGCATTGACTCGATACTTCATTGGCGGGGTGGATTTGGCCGGAAACCTCTACATGCTCGCGATGCTGGTAGTAGGAAATGCGGTCATGAACGGGATTGTGATCGGTGCTTCCGGATTCCGGAACATCCTCGTCCGAATCATTCTCGTCCTCGCTGCGGTCGGGTCCTGGACATTGACATCCGGGCTGGCCGTTGGACCGGCGATGGTGATTTTCAGTTCGTCCTCCGGAGCCTTCAGTTTTCTCGGCCAGTTGCTGTCGATCCTGTTGGCGGCCTTGTCCGGTGCCCTGTTTGTCGCCTATGGACTGCAATTGGGAAGGGCGCAGCTCCGTCTTTTTGAAAATCCGATCGACCCGCCCTCGAGTGGTTTGATCATCGCGTTGATTATTTTCACTCCGATCATTGTCGGTGTCACAACACTGGCAACGGTTGGCTTCGGAGCGTGGATCGGCGTCGGTGGCTTGCTGGTGCTCGCGCTGTTCATTGATCGGGGACCCGGCAAAAACAAGGATATCCGGTTTGCCCAGGCTTAAGCCCGGTTTTTCGAATTGAGACCGGTGCGGGATTGAGGCATCGTCCGGGACGCTTATCTGGATCTACCATGCCACCCTCCGAATTGTTCAACACCGTCACGTCCGTTTTCCGCGAGGAAGACTGGAAATTTGTCGAAGTCGACGGGCGCGAGGTGATCCAGGCTGGCTTTGAAGCTCATCATGCCCGGGTGGATCTGCACGTGCAGGTGTACACCGAACTGACAGCGGTTTCGATCGTATCAGAAGCTTCTGTTGGCACGATCGATCCGGCACGTCGCGAGCGATTGGCGGAGTTGATCATGCGGGCCAACGAGCAGCTGAATATCGGCAATTTTGAAATGATCTGGGATGTCGGGCGGTTGTTGTTTCGCGCCACCAATCTTTTTTCCAACCCCGGGGGCGACCCGGATATCATTCGGGGATTGATTCACACAACGATCGCGGAGATGGATCGGGTGGCACCGATTCACAGCCTGATCATGCAGACCGAAGGCGCGGAACTGGCGGGTCTGGATATCCAGGAATTGTTTGGTCGGGAGGACCTCATTCCGAATCCGGACCTGTGATGGAAGACGCCGACGCCGACACAGAGGAAGACGAAGTGTACGTCCTGAAGGACGGTCGACGACTGGGGCCTTATTCCCGGGATG
>JABDJT010000160.1 GCA_013003335.1 Verrucomicrobiales bacterium
GTTGTCGAGCATCGAGCCGTTTCCTTCGGGAGCAGCGGCGAGTTTTTCGGCGAGCCGCGCGATTTGATCGAAATGATGTTTCCGAATGTTGCGACGGTGACCGATCGGGTCTTCGCCCTCGCCGTGACCGAGTCCGTGGACACCTTTGTCGACGCCAAGACCAGTGTAAAGCGTGCCCAGTCCGTCGGGCCGGATGGCGACGACGTTGGTGAGACCGGCGATCAGCGACGCGGCCGCGAGATCAAAATGAGCCTCGATCCGGTCGGTTACGACGTTTGAGGTGTACTTGTCTGTAACCTCCGGCGCGTGCTGGCGAACGTCGGCTTCGACGCCTTTCAGCTTCCGGCGGCGTTCGCGAAGGGCCTCGAATCCTTCGAGATACACATCGAGCTTTTCTTTTTCGGCCCCGCCGATCCGTTTTTCGAGGTGCTTGATGTCATCGACCATAAAATCGAGCAGCGTGCCGTTGAGGCGGTTCTGCATCAGGTCGTCCTCGCTCGTCGCGGCAACGGAAAAGAGATCCTTGTAGGCCGCCAGCGGCGTGGCCTGATAGGGAATCTGCCGATTACGGGCCCAGGCGGAGAGCCCGGGATAGACGACGCCGTCTTCATAGGGCTCGCCGCCCATCAGGCGGCCCCGGGTGGAAAGGCCGACGTGCGGAAAAATGCCGGGGAGCTGATTCGCGATCAGGCCGTCGATCGTCGGGCCGATGATGTTTCCGGAATCATGCTCGCCGCCTGCGCGATAGCAGCCCATTGCTCCAAACCAGCTCGAATGCCCGCCGCGACACATTTTCCCCGACAACCCCTGCACGGTCGCGAGCCGCGATTTGAATGGTTCGAGCGAAGCCATCGATTCGTGCAGCGTTAGGTCTGCGAGCGGTTTTTCGATCAGTGTGTCGCTCGCATTCAACTGAAGCGCCTGCTTGTAATTCGGCCCCGGATTCGTTGCCTCGCCTTTTGAAACACGCTCGGACTCCAGCTCCTTCGGCACGAGTTCGGCGGGGGTCAGGCCGCTGCTTTTGATGACAAAGACAAAACGTTTTGGAGGCGCGAGTCCTTCGGCCTCGGCACGGGCGCGCTCAAGAAACGGCACCAGCAGCGGTGAAACGGCGGCGGATTTCAGAAGGCGGCGGCGTGTGGGATTCGGCTTCATTTTTCTTTCGGCTGGATGGGCCCGATATAATCGGTGGCGACCACGATGTTATCAAACCAGACGCGACTGACGTGTCCTTTTGGAGCCTTGGTAATGTAGACGTAGGTCCAAAGATAGTTGATCGAAATCTCGTCGGTCGTCCGCCATTCGAATCCCTCGAAACTGTTCTCCGCCTTCGCATCGGGCTCCCACCATCCACCGCGCCAGTTCCCTTTCGGAAAACCGGGGCCGGCGTGACTCACCACCTGCCCATCACGACGCCAAAGCTTTCCATCGATCCAGAATGCCTGTTCGCCGTTCAATTTTCCGACGTCGTTCATCTTCATCATCATTTCGACGCAAATCCATTTGTTCTTCTCGACCTTCGGCTTCGATCCGTTGGTCAAAAAGGGAGTCCCCCAATAATTGCCGTCACCATGCCGACGCATTCCCTGCCAGTAGCTGTAGAAATCCCACGACCAACTTTTCCCGAACGGCTCGACACCGCTGGTGAAACGTTTTGCCCCATCCGGTCGTTCGCCGGCTCCACCCTGCGGCCACGGAGTCGGCGGATTGAACCCACCGAGGTGCGTGCCGAAGTGATGGATATTGAAACAGTCGGGATCGAATTTCACATACCAACGGGCAAACAGTTTTTCGTGTCCCGGAAGCAACCGACGGTAGAGCGCACCGCCCGTACCGTCGCCGCCCGTGTGAGTCATCAACAGCGACTGCCCGTCCGCCGAACCCGGCGCAGACTCTTTGGAGAACGAAAATCCTTTCGCCTTGCTGTTCTCCCATTGTTCCAAAAGAGTCTTCACTTCCGGCTGATCAAACTGCTCGACGAATACGACTCGTTTGTCCTTTTCGATCCCGGCGTCTCCCGGAAATTTGGCCGCAATGCCATTCGCCCCTTCCGGTAATTCGGCAAACGCGGAGGAGCAGCAAAGCAGACAGAAAATCAAAATCGGTGTCTTCATAGATTGATCATCACTTCCTGTATAAAAATGAGTCGGACGTGAGCAGCGAAATTACGAGTTCCTTGAAGCTGCCGTCGTTTTCAACGTAGGCCTCATCGGCGGAAATCAAAACCGGTGAATCGGTCCGCATCTCGTTGCGACCCATCCAGTAACGAAAAACGTGCCGGATAAAACTCTGCCTCACGCGATCAGAATTCGCGAGCTGTTGCATCAGCTCGCGAGCGTCTTTCACCTCGCCATCGAGCTCCGAAATGCCCGAAGCGATCACCGCTCCCGCTGTATCGACCGGCGCAGTTTCCTTCGATTTTTTCAATGCTTTCGTGTGGCCGAGACCTTCCTCCGTCCGGAAC
>JABDJT010000165.1 GCA_013003335.1 Verrucomicrobiales bacterium
GCAGCGATCGCACCGAGGGCGAATGCGAATTCAAACCGGAACGTGACATAAAGCAGGATCGCAATCAGCCCAATCCCGAGAGCAAGCGCGGATTTGCCGAGCATCGTTTTCCCGACTGCGGAGCCCACCGAACTGGTCTGTGCGCCGTCCAGTCCCACGTCCAACTCGGTTTTCAGGAATTCGAGAATCTGCTCCGCCTTGCCGAAATCGGCCCGGATCAGGAAAAATTCCCCTTCCCCGCCAACCGGTTGCTGAACCTGCACGATCGGTGTCTTTTCGAGAAATTCGGCACGGTCGAGCGTGCTTTCGATGGACTGTTTCGTCAGGCCCTCTTCGGATTGCAACGTAATCGCGTCTCCGCCTTTCAATTCGACGCCCCGCGGGTCCAAAGTCGGAACCACAATCAGCGATGTTGCGACAAGTATACTCGAACCGATCAGGGCGATCTTCCGTCGGCCGAGAAAGTCGATCAACTTGTCCGGCACGAGATTCATGAAGCCGAGCTTTTTCACAAAGCCGGATTCCGTTCCCCAGTTGAAGCAAACCCGGGTCACCAAAAGCGCCGAGAATAAGGTGGCGAGAATCCCGATCATCAGGGTGATGGCAAATCCCTTCACCGTTCCGGCCGCGAACTGGAACAGAATGATCGCCGTGATCAAGGTGGTGATGTTCGCATCGAAAATCGCGGAAAACGCCTTTTCATAGGCCGTCTTGATCGCTGATCCGATCGATTTTCCAGACTTCATTTCCTCCCGTAATCGTTCGTAAATCAGCACGTTGGCATCAATCGCAATACCGATCGTGAGAATGATCCCTGCCATGCCGGGCAGGGTCAGGGTGAACTTGAACAGCGCCATCATCCCGAAGATGATCGTGATCGCGATCCCCATGCCAATCATCGCGATCAGCCCCGCGAAACGATAGTAGAGTAAAATGAACAGAAGCGTGATGCCGAGTCCGGCGATGCCCGCGGAAATTCCCTGCTGCACCGTCGCTTTCCCCATCGTCGGCGAGATGTAATTCGCATATTCGACCCTGATCGGATTCTTCAACGGGTTCTCGAGGGCGGAGGCGAGGTCTGCAGCTTCCTGCTGGCTGAAATCTCCCGTGATCTGGCAGCCCGTGCTGAACGGATTGAGAATGTTCGGTGCGGACAGGATTTCGCTATCAAGAATGATCGCCAGCGGCTCATTCTGGTGCTTCAACGTCAGCGGCCCCATGACTGAAGCCCCGTCACCGGTGAATTTCACGCTGATCTCCCAGCCTTCCTGGCCGAACATCGGCTTCGCGCTGGCAATAGCGTCCCCAGTGAGATCTTTCTGAATCCGGACCAAACCCCATCGCGGTGGCAGCGGATTCCCGTCCTTATCCTCCTTTTTCACGAACGGCAGTGCCTCGTGGCCCGTGACAACCTCCGAGTCAGCGGCAACAGCGGCAGCCAGGGAATTCGATTGCGGATGGAGAATGGAAAACTCCAGCTTGGCGACCTTTTCCAGCGCCTTCTTGATTTCCGCTACCCGATCCGGCCCGACGCCGGGTATCTGGAGGAAAATCATATCTTTGCCCTGCGGCGCGAGCACCATGTCGCTTTCCGCCACCAGCGAGCTGAGACGGCCGGTCAGAACCTTGATCACCTGCTCCTGTGTGCTGGGGGTAATTTCTTTTCCTTCATCCGGCACGATCCGAATATCCATGGAAACCCCACCCTGGATTTCGATCCCTTCCTGCAAACCCTGTTCCTTATAAAACCAGAGACTCATACCGGTCACGGCAATCGCGAGAAACGAACCGATCAGGCGTTTGCGAAGCGAAGATTCGGACGCGAAATACCACACGAACAAAACCAGCAAACCAAGTCCCAGGCCGAAAACGATTCCCCCGCGGGAAAAATTTTCCAGCGCCGTGGCAGCCGCCTCAGCTGTTTCCGCCGTGCCTTCGCCGGATGGCAACTCACCGCTCGCCTTGGCCTGCTCGATCATGGCCCGGAGTTCTTCGATATTGATATCGGGCTCAGCGCCCTTGCCACCATCAGCAGCGCCTTTCGGCACGGCATCCAAACCGGTGTCGACGCCCGGAGCTTTCGGCGTTTCGAGTCCGGATGCGTTATCGGAAGCTTCGACTTTTACTTCGGCATCTCCTTTTCCGGCCTTGTCGGCAGCGGCGGGAGGATCGGCTTTCGGCGCGGCTGCCGCGGGAGTTTCCTGTTTGTCTTGCATGGCAAAAAGTGGTGCGGTTGAAAAAGTTAGATACGAATCAACAGGGTCTGTTCAATGAACCAAACCTGTTTACTCGTTTTCGTCGGCCGGATCGTCGTCGGCGAGTTCTTCCACCGGCGTGCCTTCGCCCTTGCGGGAAACCACCTGGCCGATGCTGGCCCGATCGAACTTGATGGACATTCCATCGGCCACTTTCACTGAAACCGTCGTTTTGGTCTGGCCGGTGATGATTCCGTGAATGCCGCCCGCAGTGACAACTTTGTCGCCGATTCCGAGGCTGTTACGCATTTCCTCCTGGGCCTTCTGCTGTTTCCGCTGGGGCCGGATCAGGATAAAATAGAACATGACCATGATGAGGATCATGGGGATGAGCATGCTGCCCATTCCACCGCCCTGTTGGCCATCGGTTCCGCCACCGCCCTCCTGGGCGAGGAGTTGAAAAAGGATATCGAAATTCATGAATTCTGGGTTGGTAAGTCTTCCCCGCGGTAACGTCGGATAAATGCGTCTTTGAAGGCGGAAAAAGAGCCGTCGTTTATAGCACGGCGGACCTGTTTCATCAAGTTCAGATAAAAGAACAGGTTGTGCAGCGTCAGGAGCCGCAAACCGAGGATTTCGTCGTTTTTGATCAGGTGCCGGATGTAACCACGGCTGTATCCTTCACAAAGCGGATGCGTTTCGCCTGGTGCGCCCAGCGGAGTCGTATCGTGTTCCCACTTCGCGTTCTTCAAATTCAGCGTCCCGTCAGCGGTGTAGGCCGTTCCATTCCGCGCCACCCGGGTCGGAAGCACGCAGTCGAACATGTCGATGCCACGGGCGATCAATTCGACGAGCTGATCCGGCTGGCCCAGCCCCATTGCATAGCGCGGCTTGTCCTCCGGCAAAACGGGCGCGGCGATTTCGGCGGCACGCAGCATTTCCGGAACCGGTTCCCCGACCGACAATCCACCGATGGCGTATCCGTCAAAATCGAGTTCCACCAGGTCGCGGGCGGCTTTTTCCCGCAAGTCATCGTAACACCCGCCCTGCACGATTCCGAAATATCGCTGGCCCGGCGGCCGGTTTTTCTCCACCCATTCACGCGCGCGCACCGCCCACCTTTGTGTCAACGCGAGAGATTTTTCGACATACTCCCTCTCGGCCGGATAGGGCGGGCATTCGTCCAAAATCATGCAGATATCGCTGCCGATCGATCGCTGAATTTCCAACACCGACTCGGGCGTCAATTCCAGCGGCGAGCCGTCGAGGTGACTTTGAAACGTCACGCCGTCCTCGGTGATCTTCCGCAACTTCGAAAGCGAGAAAACCTGGTAACCACCCGAATCCGTCAGGATCGGCCGGTCCCACTGCATGAATTCGTGCAGCCCGCCGAACGAATTCAGCACCTCTGTCCCGGGTCGGATAAAAAGATGATAGGTGTTCCCCAGGATGATCCGCGCATCCAGCGCCGGGTCGAGCAGCTCGCTCGGATGCACCGATTTCACCGTCCCGCGCGTTCCCACCGGCATGAAAACCGGCGTCTCGACCGATCCGTGCGCCAACTCCAGCGTGCCCGTCCGGGCGGCTGTTTCCGTGTCGGTTTTGTGGAGCGTGAACATTTCGCTGAAAAGGCTTACTCCGAAAATCGCGTTTGAACACCGCCAAAACCGCATGTTTCCTTCCGCCACCTGAATCATGTCGGAAATCCCGAACACCATCGGTCTGATCGCCGGTAACGGAATCTACCCGGAAACCTTCGCACGCGCAGCCCGCAACGCAGGAGTGGCGAAGCTGGCAGCCGCGGCTTTTACCGGGGAAACGGAGGAATCGCTCGGCGAACTCGTCGACGAAATCACGTGGCTGCGCGTCGGTCAGCTCGGTAAAATGATCAAGTTCTTCAAAGCCGAAGGCGTCGAGAAAGCTGTCATGGTCGGGCAGATCGCGCCAAAAAACCTGTTCGATCTCCGGCCGGATTTGCGGACGCTGAAAATGCTCAGCCAGGTCAAAGAGCGCAACGCCGAGTCGCTGTTCGGCGCCATTGCCGGAGAACTTGCCGGCGAAGGAATTGAGTTGCTGTCCGCAGTTACTTTCCTCGAAGACAACCTCCCCGGTCCCGGCCACGTGTTCGGTCCGGAATTGAAAGACCGGCAGGTCGAGGACGCCGAATTCGGCTTCCGCATCGCCAAGGAAACCAGTCGGCTCGACATCGGTCAGACTGTGGTCGTGAAAAAAGGAACCGTTCTCGCCGTCGAAGCCTTCGAAGGGACCAACGAGGCAATGAAACGCGGCGGCTCGCTGGGCAAAGGCGAAGCCATGATGGTGAAAGTCAGCAAGCCGAACCAGGATTTTCGATTCGACGTCCCCGTCGTCGGCCCCGCCACCATCGAAACCGCCGCCGAAGCCGGGGTGAATGCGATCGTGGTCGAAGCGGGTTGCACGCTGTTGCTCGGGAAAGAGGAAGTGGAGCGGCTTTGCCGGGAGAAAAAAGTTTCGATTTTTGCGAAGGGAGAGTGACCGAATTTCAGGGCTCGTATCCGGTTTCCTCGCGGAGAAAGACAAGAGCGTTGTGCTCTGACATTTCAAGATAGGCCCGTGCAAGTAATCGATTCCCCTTCGATGCAGCCAGTGCTGCGCACGCTGAACCGATCATATTCTGATCCCATTTTTTGGGGGCTGCTCGACCGATCAGATTTGGAATTTTTTCGAGTGCCTGCAAATAGTCCACTTTGAATTTTCGCGGAATCTTCGGATTGTGTCGCTCGTGACGTTCAATCTCGATCACCGTGATCAGCGCGAAAAAATCAAATGTCATTGGGGGGCGTTTCTCAGCAATGCGGACCAAATGGGGAACACACACATAGGAGCAGATTCCCAAATCGCCCTGGTGGTGCAATTGATTCCAAAGTTCCTCATAAATTTTGGATTCCTCTTTGGAATTGGTTGAGCTCTCAAGCTTCCGCAAGGCAGGAACGGGATTATACGGCCTCCGATATCCCCCTTTGAGCTGTTCCCAGGTTGGATCGTCCAAGTCCAGCATGGCAATAGATTCAGAAATAAGTGCTGCTTTGGCAACTCAACCCGGTTCGTTCATTTCCTCCAACACCTCGCGCAACGTCTCCACGCACCGCCGGTTTTCTTCCTCCGTGCCAACCGAAATTCGCACGTAGTCGGGGAGCTTGTAGCCGCGCATGGCACGGATGATCACGCCGCGTTGCAGCATTCCCTGGAATACGGCATCTCCGTCGCCGACTTTTACGAGGATGAAATTCGCAACGCTCGGCACGTATTCCAGGCCCAGTTCCTCAAAGGCGGATTCGTAAAAACGCAGGCCGTTGCGATTCATTTCGCGGGTGCGTTCCCGGTGCTCCTCGTCGAGCAACCCGGCCAGCGCGCCGGCCTGGGCAATCGCGTTCGCGTTGAACGGCTGACGACATTTTTGCAATACCTCGGCGACATCGGCGTTTGCGAGGCCATACCCGATCCGCAGGCTGGCGAGGCCCTGGATTTTGGAAAAGGTCCGCATGATCACCACGTTCCGGCCTTCCTGCACATAGCGCAGAGTGTTCGGCGGGTTGTCGACAAATTCGTAGTAGGCCTCGTCAAACACGACCGTGACGTGATCCGGCACGCGATCCATGAAACGCTCGATCTCCCCCTCGCCGACCATCGTGCCGGTCGGGTTGTTCGGATTCGCGATAAACACTTCCTTCGTTTCCGGCGTGATCGCATCGGCCATCGCGTCGAGGTCGTGAACGAATCCCGGGTCGGGCACTTCGATTGTCTCCGCGCCGAAAAGCGTGGCCATCAGCTTGTAGACAACAAACGCGTGTTCAGCGGCAATCACGTTGTCGCCGGGATTCAGGAAACCGTGTCCAATCAACTCGATAATCTCGTTGGAGCCGTTTCCGAGCACCACATTCCCGCGCTCCAGACCGAATTTTTCTGCAATGGCCGACCGCAATTTGTAGCCGCCGCCGTCGGGATAAATGTGGGCGTTCTCGCAAGCCGTCTTCATCGCCTCGACCGCCATCGGCGAGGGACCGAGCGAGTTTTCGTTTGAGGCCAGCTTGATGATGTCATCCGGATCCAGCCCGAGCTCGCGGGCCGTTTCCTCGATCGGTTTCCCCGGATCGTACGGCACGAGCGCTTCCAGCCAGGGGTGAGCCTGTTCCTTGATTTTCGATGACATGCCGGAAGATGGATCGACGGCGCGGAAAGTCAAAATCGATCGGACAGGGCCTGTTCGCCCAACCTACCCCGTTCATTCGTTTTTCCCGAACCTCCACTTTTTGACCGCCTCCCCTTCCCCGTCGAAAAACTCGATCGCTCGGATCGTGGTTGTTCCGCCCGGCAGAAGTAGGCGCAGGTGAATGATCTCGCCTCCCGGCTCGAACGGCAGGTTCACTTTTTGAAACTCTTTGGTCTCCGCGATGTCACTTTCCTTCACGTTGGCCGGCTGAAAATCCTTCTCTCCTTTCAACCGCCAGGCGAATCCAACTTTCCCGGCCTGCCCGCGCTGCGTTTGCAAATCGATCCTCGCACCGGCCACGTTATCCAGGCTGATGCCGTTGATGATCATGTGGTTCCGCCCTTTCGGCCCGCGCTTGGGCACGAACATGAAGCCGTCGGGTTTCGGAAACAACCCGGCGTTTCTCACGAACCAGCCCTGCAATTCCGGATCGGCTTTTTTGCCCTGCGGCCGGGTTTCCGGCAGCGGTGGAGCCGGTTTTCCGTCGAGATAAAAGTCGAAATAATTCTTCCAGGTCTGAGACATTTCCCCGGTCGAAAGCCCCGGCGGTTTCAGTTCGTTCGACCAGTTCGTGAGCTGCTTGCGGAGCCGGTTCGCCACTTCCGGGTTTTCGGCGAGCACGTTCGTTTTTTCGGAAACGTCCACCTCGAGATCGAACAGGTATTCCCGTTCCCCACCCCGCAACAGTTTCCATTTTCCGGACCGAATCGCAGCCTGGGAAACCCAGCGCCAGGTCAGGAACTCGTGGGGTGCCCCGGTTTTTTCACCGGTCAAAAACGGCACGAGGTTCACGCCGTCGAGCGAGTCGTCCGCTTCCAGGCCGGCCAGTTCCACTGCTGTCGCCGCCACATCGAGCGCGATCACCGGTTCTTCGTAAACCTTTCCCGCGGGAATTTTTCCTTTCCATGCCACGAAAAACGGCACGCGAATTCCGCCTTCGCTGAGCATGCCTTTTTCGCCGTTCATCGGCTCGTTGAGCGAGCCGTCCCAACCGGGCCCTCCGCCCGGCGCATCATCCTTGTGAATTTTCAGCGGGGCTCCGTTGTCACCGATGAACCAGATCAGGGTGTTCTCCTCCAGTCCGTGTTCCTGCAACTTTTTGCGAATCGCGCCCACGCCATCATCCATCGCCGAGATCATGGCCAGTGCCTGGCGGCGGCGCTCCGGCATTTCACCGGGAAACCGGTCGAGATATTTTTTCGGCGCATCGAGCGGGACGTGCGGAGCGCGGTAGGCCAGGTAGAGGAAAAACGGCTTCTTCGCATGGCGGTCGATGAAGGCCGTCGCCGCTGCGCTGCAGGCGTCGAGATGATACAGACCCGATCGTTCCAGTCCGCCTTCGGTGGCGTTCCCCTCCAGGTCGAAATTTGCCCAGCCGGGCCGGTTCGAGTTTTTGGCGAACACATCGTCGAAGCCATGATTCGTGATTTCTGCAGCCGGACCGAGATGCCATTTCCCGATCTGCCCGGTGGTGTATCCCGCCGTTTTCAGGCGCTCCGCGATCGTTTTTTCCGCATTGAATCCGTCCAGCGGCAGCCCGTTGCTCTCCAGCCCGAACCGGTTCTGAAACTTTCCGGTCAGGAGTCCACCCCGTGACGGAATGCACTGGGGAGCCGTTGAATAGCCGTTCGTACAAATCGCGCCGGAAGCCGCTAGCTCGTTAATGTGGGGCGCTCTGAGGTCGTCGTAGATCTCGTTGTATTCCAAATCGGGCCATCCGTGATCATCGGTGAAAACGACAATGAAATTCGGCTTTTCGGCGGAAGCAGCCAGGGTCGCGAAGAGAAACAGGGAAGAGAGCAGAGAAATTTTCATAGGAAATGGAACCGGCATTTTCATACACCGTTTCTTCGGAAATTGTCAGGATTCTGTCAGCACTCAGCCGCCTGCGACCATCCGCACGATTTCCAGCACGTCACCCTCTGAAATCTGTGCGTTGCTAAACTCCTTTTTCAGCAGTGCTTTTCCGTTTTGCTCGACCAAGACCGGCGCATCCCCGAGTTCCAAATGACGCCGCAACAGCTCCTCAAGCGGCACCGAATCAACCTCCACCGCAAATTCGCGTTCCTCGCCGTTGATCGTAATTTTCATGAAATTCCCGCGAGCTCGGATCCGTTTTCCTTTTCCAAAATCGCAGCGTCCCAGTCTTTCCAAACTGGTTCCAGACCGAGTTCGCGGAGTTTTTCGGCCACCTCGGCAGCCGGTCGTTCGTCGGCGATGTCGAATTGCCCGGTAGCGTTCTGCCCGCAGGACGATTCATCCAATTCGACCCGTTTTCCACGGACTGTCAGGTGCAAATCGTCGCTTCCTTCCCCGGTGTAGCCGCCCGGTTCGGTGTGGCTGCCCGCGCTGATCGAGGTGATGCCAAGCGGGAACAGCGAATCGCGCAAGGATTGCGGCTCGCGAGTGCTGAGAACGATTCCGGCCTGCTGGAAACAAACGCGAAACGCGCACAGCACACGCACGAAATCGGCATCCGAAATGGTATGTTCCGGCTTCGGCTGGAATCCCCCGGCAGCGGGGCGCATCCGGGGAAGGGAAATCGTGAAGGTGCTTTTCCAGCAGGTTTTTTCCAAAAACTCGAGATGCGCTGCGAGCCGCAAAGCGTCGTGCCGCCAGTCCGCCAGCCCGAGCAGGGCTCCGATCCCGATCCGGCGAAAGCCGCCCTCGTAACCGCGAACCGGGCAGTCGATCCGCCAGTCGAAATCTTTCTTCGGCCCGGCCGTGTGAAGTTCGCGATAGACCTCGCGGTCATACGTTTCCTGGTAGACCACCAGCCCCTCGCAACCGGCATCGACCATGGCCCGGTATTCCGGCGTTTCCATCGGACCGACTTCGATCGCCACGGTCGGGATGAAATCGCGAATCGCTGCAATGCAGTCTTCGAGGTAGCCCGAGGACACGAACTTCGGGTGTTCACCCGCGACAAGGAGAATGTGGCGGAATCCTTCCTCCGCGAGATGCCGGGCTTCGTTGCGAACCTGCTCGATGGAAAGCGTGACCCGCAGAATCGGGTTGTCGCGCGAAAAGCCGCAGTAGGTGCAGTTGTTGACGCACTCGTTGGAGAGATAAATCGGTGCGAACAGCCGCATTGTTTTGCCGAAATGCTGACGGGTCAGCGCGACCGAACGCTGCGCCAGGGATTCCAGTTCGGTGCCCGAATCGGAATCGATCAGGTTTTCAAACCGGCGCAGTTTCTGCGAACGCCATCCGGCGTCGATCCGGTCGAGTTGTTCGGAAAAGGAGGGCATCACGAACCAACAGGGTTGGTTCTCCGAACGAACCCTGTTGGATCGAAAAGTCAAAACAAACCGCGTTCGCCGGCCGTGCTCAACTCAGCTTCCAGTCGCCGCGCATCGGTTCGCCGATCTGCTCGTTGGCTTCCCCGTCGTCGATGAATTTCTCGGCTTTCGGATCCCAGTTCAATTCACGGTCGAGGCGGTAGGCGATGTTGGTGAGGTGGCAGATGGAAGCGGACCGATGGCCGACTTCTTCGTGGCAAATGCATTTGCCGCGCTCTTTCACGTTCTGAATCCAGTTCGCCATGTGACTGATTCCATTCCGACCACCGGCGTTTTCGAGCTTGATATCCTTGTCGGTGATTGGCTTTTTCTCGCGAAGGTCGTTGGGAATGATTTCCAGCCGCCCGCGATCGACAGAGATGATGCCACTGGTGCCGACCCAGGTCGTGCCTCCGGGGCCGCCGTGAATCATGCGGATTCCGTTTTCATAGATCAGTTCCATGCCCCGCTTGGCGTTCGGATCGGACGGTGGGACGAGCTTGACCGGGCCGGTGTCATCAGTGCCGAGCCCCCACTGGGCGATGTCGTAGTGGTGCGCCCCGAAATCCGCCACGCTGCCGCCGGCGTATTCGCGATAGCGTCGCCAGGCCGGAAAATGGCTGTGAATGCCTTTGGGGCAGAGAATTTCGTTGTAGCCGCGCTCTTCCGCCGGCCCAAGCCAGAGATCCCAGTTCGTGCCTTTGGGAATTTCTTCGGTCGGCAAATCGCACGGAATGCTCGGATCACCGATACCGATATTTACCGAAATGATTTGCCCGATCCGGCCGTTGCGAACGAGTTCCGCGGCGATGCGGAATTTTCCGTCATACTCGCTGCGCTGCTGGCTTCCGGTTTGGAAGACGACCTTGTTGTCCTGCACAGCTTTGACCATGGCGCGTCCTTCCTCGATCGTCCGGGAGATGGGTTTTTCGCAGTAGATGTCTTTGCCGGCTTTTGCGGCCTGGACCACTGGAATGGCATGCCAGTGATCCGGCGTAACGACCATGACAGCGTCGATTTTTTCGTTGTTGATGATCTCGCGAAAATCTTCGTGAGTCGAAACGCCGTCGTAATTCGGCTCGTTGTTTAATTTCGAGTAGAAATCGTTGGCGATCTTTTTGCCGTTGTTTTTACGCTCTTCGACCACGTCGCACATCGCCACGATCTGGGTCTGCGGCATCCGCATGGCCTTGGTGAAATCCGACACACCCTGTTTCCCAACACCGATCACGCCGATCGTGATCCGGTCATTCGGGTGATCCTGCGCTTTGGAAATCGAAACCGCCCCGGCAGCGGTTGTGAGGAGTGTGGTGGCGGTGGTTTGGTGAACAAAATGGCGTCGATTCATGACGCTCATTCAATCACTTCCACGACCGGGATTCAATCCCCGAAACAAATGCCGATCGCCCTGGCTGCGCCGACCACCTCGCCTTCGGGATCGACCAGGTTCAGGCTCTCGACGGCGTCGGCGATTTCCACGCAACCAACATGGTATTGCTGGTAGGACACCATCCGTCCAAACCGCCTGTCGCGAATCAACTCCACGGCTTTGACACCGAATCTGGTCGCGAGAACGCGATCCAGGCTCGTGGGCGTTCCCCCACGCTGAAGATGGCCCAGGGTGACGCAGCGGCTCTCTTTGCCAGTCCGTTTCTGAATTTCCGCGGCAACCTGGTCGCCGATTCCTCCAAGCCGGTCCTCGCCCTGTTCCACGGTTTCATTTTTCACGAGTTCCCCGCCCTCAGGCTTCGCGCCTTCGGCCACCACGACAAGCGTACAATGGTTTCCGCTGGCTTCCCGTTCGCGAATGAAGTCAGCCACTTTTTCGTAGGAAAACGGGATCTCGGGTAGCAGGATGACTTCCGCGCCACCGCCAATCCCGCCGAACAGGGCGATCCAGCCAGCATGACGGCCCATGACTTCCACGACCATGGCCCGCTTGTGACTGGTGGCGGTCGTGTGAAGGCGGTCGAGAGCATCCACCACGACCTGGCAGGCGGAATCGAAACCGAAAGTCATCGCCGTCGCACTTAAGTCGTTGTCGATCGTTTTAGGGACGCCGACGACGGGAAATCCTTCCTGATGAAACTGAAGGGCGGTAGTCAGGGTGCCATCCCCGCCCACACAAATCAGCGCCTCGACTTCGAGATTTTTCAGCGTGTCGAAGGCCTGTTTCATCAGTTCGGCCGGGATC
>JABDJT010000170.1 GCA_013003335.1 Verrucomicrobiales bacterium
AGATGGAGGCATCAAGATTTACCTCCGCGAGATCGGGAAGACTCCCCTGTTGACTCGCGAAGAGGAAGTCCAGCTTGCCGCGCGCATTAAGAAGGGCTCCAAGGAAGCGCGGGCCCACATGATCAAGGCAAACCTTCGCCTGGTCGTCAAGATCGCGCAGGACTATGCGAATTACGGCCTACCGTTGCTCGACCTGATTTCCGAAGGCAATATCGGCCTGATGAAAGCCGTTGAACGCTTTGATCCGAACAAGGGTGGTAAACTTTCCACCTATGCAGCCTGGTGGATCAAGCAGTCCATCAAGCGCGCTCTGGCAAACCAGTCGAAGACGATCCGTCTGCCCGTGCACATGGTCGATAAAATTTCGAAGATGCGCCGTGTCGCCATGGTTCTCAGCGAAGAACTCGGTCGCGAGCCGACCGACGAAGAACTCGCCGAGGAAATCGGGATCGATCGCGCCAAGCTTTCGCACCTGAAATCCGCGGCTCTCCGTCCAGCCTCGCTTGATGCGCCGATCTCCGATGACGACAATACCGAATTCGGTGAAATCATCGGTGACGAAAAAGCGCAGACGCCGCTCGAACTGCTTTCGCACAAAAACATGCACATGCAGCTCGATGACCTCCTGGAGTGTCTCGATGAGCGGGAACGGAAAATCATCGATGCCCGTTTTGGGCTCGCCGGTCAGAAGCCGAAAACTCTCGAGGAAGTCGGCCAGGAATTCGGCGTGACCCGCGAGCGAATTCGTCAGCTGCAGAATATTGCACTGAAGAAACTGCGCCGCGCGCTGCAGAAGAAAGAGGATCCCGGTCCGCGTCCGCTGCGGGATTCCAAGCCGAAAGGCCCTGTCAGCGACGAAGATTTCTTCCGCGATGACGAGCCCATGCTGGCGATGTAATTATTCGTCCGGCATCTGAATTTACAATCAATTACCGAAACGCCCTCCCGGAAACGGAAGGGCGTTTTTCGTGCTCCTTTTGCGCGATCCGAAATCACTGGAAAACCGGGGCGAACCCTGTTTATCTTCCAGCCATGAAAACGAAACTCCTTTTTTCCCTCCTGATTTTCGCCGTCAGCGCAGTTGGCCAGGACAAAGCCGCCGAATCCCTCGAAGCAGGTGGCTTGAAGTTCACCGTGGAAGCTCCCTGGAAAAAGGTGCAGCCCGCCAGTTCGATGCGCGCCGGGCAACTGAAATACGGCGACAAGGATATTGATGCCGTATTTTTCGTTTTCGGTCCGCAAAGTGTCGAAGCCAACCTGGCCCGATGGAAAGGCCAGTTTTCCGGCGAACCCGAATCCAAAACAGAGGAAAAGAAATTTGGAGATACGAAAGTGACCTATTTCACCGCCAAGGGGACCTACATGGACGGTCCTCCGTTCGGTGGCGAAAAAACCCCAAAGCCGGACTCAACCATGCTGGCAGCGATTATTCCGAGCGACGGCAAGATGATTTTCATCAAGCTGGTCGGTAAAACCGCGGATGTCGATGCGTTGAAAAAAGACTTCGACAAGCTGGTTGCCAGCCCTTTCAGCAAGTAAATTGCGGCCTGCAAGGCTTGAAATCAGCAGTCAATCCAGGGTATAAAAGGGTCATGAAAGCATTTTGGATTCTTCTTTCCACGATCGCAATTTCCTTCAGCTTTACCGGATGTGAAACAACACCCGGCACCGAGGAGGGAATGTCCTTCGAGGAACCGAACACATTTCGTCAGTCGACCCGGGTGCAGGAAACCCACAACGCAGTCCTGCGCCAGAATCTCTGACTTCGCGGCCCTGCTGCCGTGTTGTCATTGTTTATGGCAGCAATCCGGCGACCCCGCAGCCTTCAAGGGCGTAAAAACCCTTCCGCGCGGTGATATACATCGTCGTCCCGACGAGCAGGCAATTCGCCGGTGCCTCGGGCGGTTTTACGCGTCCGACTTCTCTTCCGTCCTTATTAAACGCAATCACTTCGCCTTTGAAGGTCACGTAAATGTTTCCGGCCTGATCGACCGTCATGCCGTCGCTGCCCACCGGGGCAAATTTCCGCTTATTCCCGATTTTCCCGTCGCCGGTCACGTCGTACGCCCAGATCGTCTCCGCTCCCGGATCAGCGATGTAGAGCGTTTTGAAATCCGGTGAAAAAATCAGGCCGTTCGGCTTCGTCAAATCACCGGCCACCCGCGTCACCTTGTTCTTCCGGTCAATGTAATAGACCGCCTCGACGTCCATCTCCATGTCGTCGCGTTTCCCATATCGCGGGTCGGTGAAATAGATCCCGCCGATGCTGTCGATCACCAAATCATTCGGCGAATTCAGCTTCTTGCCATCAAACGACTCCGCCAATACCTCGATCTTGTCACCGCTCTGAATCGTCACCTTCCGGTTGCCACCTTCGCACGCGATCAGCGATCCGTTCGGGGAAAAAAACAGGCCGTTGGCGCGACCGGATGGCTCGCGAAACACACTCGTCTTGCCCGTTTCCGGATCGTAAACGTGCGTCCGCTCGTTCGGGATGTCGTTGAAATAAATCCGGCCGTCCGGACCGAGCGCGGGGCCTTCGGTAAATTTGAAACCGTCTGCCAGCGTCTTGAACACTGGGTTTTCGGGAAAGACGGCCACATTCTTGCCGTATTCCGGCTTCCCGATTTCCGGCGACAGCTCCGCATTCTCCCGGATGCGGATGTTTCGCCAGCGCACCGTGATTGGATCCTCGCGATTCCCGACTCCGTGAACCTGCAGGGCGATGAATCCGCTCGCGGTCATGTCGTCCTTCAAATCCGCAGCCGGTTCGCCGTTGATCCACGTCCGGATCCGGTCGCCGACTGCCTCGATCCGGTAGTGATTCCAGTCGTTTTGCTTGAATGCGTAGCGAGCTTTCAGCCGTTCGCGCAAATCATTCAGCCAGCCGCGGCGGCCTTCATCGTAAATTCCACCACTCCAGCCGCGGCGGGAGGGATCGATCTCGACCTGATAACCGTGAACCCGGCCATCCTTGTAATCCGGCAGGCTGTTCGACCGGATTTGAACGCCTGAATTCAATTCCGGATGCACTTTGAACTCCAGTTCCAGAATGAAATCCCCGTAATTTTTTTCCGTACACAAAAACGAGTTCGGCGTTTTCGGGACTGTCGTTCCGACGATTTCGCCATTCTCGACGACGTATTTCGCCTCGCCGCCTTTCTGCGTCCAACCGGTCAAATCTTTACCATTAAAAAGCGGCGTCCAGTTTTCATCCTGGCCGAAAACCGATGAACTGAAAAGCAGGGCGAACGTAGGAATCAAGAATCTCATGCCGCCAATCTTGGCGGACCCGACAGGAAAATCAAGATTCACAAGTGAGTGAGATTTCGAACCAACAGGGTTGGTTCGGCGGGTAGACCCTGTTCGGTCGTGAAATCTCAGGCGTCACACATTGCCAAACTTTACGCACCCTCCGGAATCGGTGGGGGAAGATCGTCGGCTTCGTCCAACTTTTTCCTCCTGCGAGCCTGTTTCTTCAGCTTCTTTTTCACCCGATTCTGGAGCCAGAGCGGGAAGCCGCAGGCCATAATCAGGATCGCTTCGGCCCAGCTGATGTAGAGAGCGCCCCAAACCCCATCCGTAAAGCCGTAGCTGTGGAGACCGACGCCGAGGTTGTTCACGCCCCACCAGGAAAATGTCACGATCATCCCGAGAATGATGGAATTCACTGCCAGCCCGATGTCGCGGATGTATCCACCCATTTTTGCGTGGAGGATCACGAGACTCCACAGGCAGATCATGAGGGCGCCGTTTTCTTTCGGGTCCCAGCCCCAGAACCGGCCCCAGCTGTAGTTCGCCCAGATGCCGCCGAGGATGGTGCCGACAATGGAGAGGAACAGGCAGAACAAGACGATTCCGTATGTCATTTTCGCAACGAGTTTGAACACATCACGGGTATTCTTGCTGGACGGTTCGAGGAAATTCGAAGGCGAAACTTTTTCGTCCCCTTTCAACGCACGAATCACTCGCGGAAGCGGATGGAAAAAGCGTGCAAGCAGGTAACCCGCTCCCAGAAGCGCGGCGGCAAGGCCGGCGGCGTATCCGAAATTGATCGCGGTCACGTGGGTAGCGAGCCAGAAATTCGTGTCCAGCACGGCCTGGAGTTTTTCCATCGTGTCGGTCGCTTCCTTCGCCTCATAGCGGATCGAGAGAAACATCCCGCCCACGCCGGCAAAGACCGCGAGGATCAGGCCGACTCCCTTTCGGGTAAATCCTTCGAGAAACAGGCCGAGAAACACGACGCAACCGGTGATGAAAATGATCGTGTCGTAGAGGTTCGTGATCGGCGGCCGACTCCGGATAATGCTGCGCTGAATAATTCCGTACACGTTCAGATAGAGGGCATAAACGGTGACTGCAAAGGCGATCCAGCCGAGGATTTTGGAGGCTTTCGTCCCCGGGGCAAGCCAGCTGAGAGCAAGGAGCAGGAATGCAAAAATAAAGTAAACGAGGCTCTTTTTGAAAGGGGCATCAAGGAACAACTTCACTTCGCGGTCTGCCATTCCGCCTTCCCTTTCAAGGCGTTTCAGATTGATTTCCTGCCGTTCCAGTTCCTGTTGCTCAGCGTCTCTCAAATTCTCCGTGTCCGCCGACTCGATGTTCGCTTTGGCTGTTTCGATCGCCTTCTCAATTTTCTCCTCCTGATATTCGTATCGCTTCGCCGTCAGTTCCCGCTGGTAATCTACGAGCGCCTGCAGTTTTTCGTCGAGAGCTTTCAATGCATCATTCGCTGCATCGGGATTTTTCTCCGCCTCTTTTAAGGCTGGCCACATGGCTTTTTGAGATTCGTGAATTTCGGTAATTCTCCCTGCAAGAGTTTTCGCCCACGGTCGCAATTCCTTGTCATCGAGTGCTGCGAACAGTGCATCCCCGACGGCAAACCACTCGCCGTTTTCCGGATCGTTTTCCGGCGGGAAAATCGCGAAATGCCGGGCTGAATTGGCGAAGTAGAAAAATAGCTGGAAGGCAGCCTGAACAGCACGGTCCTCGTCCGTGGCGGCCGGTTGCTGGATAAACCGAACCATCTGCTCAAACGGCATTTCGGGCATTCGCTCAAGCAATTCTCCCGCCTCGAAATTCTGAGCCATCTGCTGCATGAACGGCGGAAGCATATCTGCGTTGACGAGGTTTTCGCCTTTCCTGGCAAAGCCGAACTGCCCCACCATGTATTCGAAAAAGCTGAGATTCCGGCTCAGCCGGAGAGTAAGTAACTCCTCGCGGGACGGCTCATACTGCGGGTCCTTGTCTGAATCCTCGTAGTCCTGCTGCTTTTTCGCGATCCGGGCTCCTTCCCCGGACAACTTCGCCCGGGCGACGATGAGATGATTGTAGGAGTAGGTATCCCGCTTGCGGTGGCGGGAAGTGCCGTCTTTTGGAGGTACGCCGAGTTCCTGCAGAATCACGGTATCGTCGACGTTGAACATCGGCATCTCCTTGGCCATGTCGCCGCGGAAGAGCGCGTCCATCAGCCATTCGACTTCCCCGATCTTGTGCTTTTCCCCGTCGGCCGTCTCGAATTTCACGGAGGCCTTGTTGTTCAGCCCGAGCAACGCAAACCGGGCGAAATTTTGCACTGGCAAGGCGCGTCCGCCCTGGTGCACGAGGACGTGGCGAAAGGTATCAACCGACTTCTCAGGCCAGTGCTGATAGCTCTCGAAAGTGACGGAAACATCCTTTGCCGAGCGAGCGTTGCGCAGCAAAAACATCGCAGAATTTGCCGCAATGATGAGACCGATTACGACGAGGATTCCGACCACAACGTAGCTGACCAACAGCCCGTGCGAAGCGGTTTCAGCCACTTCGTTTTCTTTCTTCTGCTCTTCTCGAATTTGACGTTTCGTGCTCATGACTGAGGAATTGGGGGTGCGTCTGTTTCTCCTTTGGTTCCCGACTTTCGGCGTGCGCGATTTCCCGCCCGGACGAGACCGAGAACCAGTTTCAGAATGAGGTGCAACAACAGCCCGGCAGTAATCACGTATAACGAATACAGCGGCCAGTGATCCGCCGGGTTATCGGAAATTGCGAATTGCGAATAGTATTCAGGGTCCGGACCGGTATCAGACGTCCCGTATCGTTCCTGGAATACGACCCAGCCGTCATGACGCATGGGCTCATTCATCCGAACGGCCACACGCGGACCATCCTCCGCATCGTGTGAATCAAGCCGGGTGATTCGGCTCTCGAAGTTTTTCGCCTTTGTTGTGCCGGGGTGTTTTTCGAAAATGAACCGGTCCAGCCGGATGTGAAAACCAATCTGCCAGCTCTTCTTCACAAGTCGAAGCCCCCAACGCTTCCCGGACATTTCAAAGGTGTGGGCCAGACTTTCATCTCTGGGGTCGATCAGGTGGGAAACGCCGGACAAGATCACCTTCTTATCTTCGCCTTCCCCTTTCGGCTGAATCTCCACGTAGCAGGCCGGCACGTTTGCCTCCTCCTGCGAATAAATTCGTTTCATCTTGAACAGCTTGTAGCCGTCGATTGCCTCGCCCTCCGCATCAGCCGCCATCGGAGCCGACGCCGGAATCGGGCGTGCATTCCGCAGAAACCGGCTCACCTCCAGCGTGAACGGTAAATTCTCGGAACGAATCGTTCGGCTCCCGTTTTCACCAATGCCATTAATCGCTTCCCAGGGTACGACGTGCGCCCGGTTGGGCTCATCATTCTCGCCCAGTTCCAGAACCTCAATCTGCCATTCGCGGTAACTTTCCGCGCGATTGCTGACCTGGCCGGGGTAAATCGCGATGTAACCGTCCCGCGTTTTCAGGTGGGTCACGAACCCGCTCACGAGCAAAAACAGGATGCCAAAATGCGCGATCAGCATCGGAATTCCCTGCCAGCGTTTTTTTACGTGCACGAGTGCGCCGATCGACATGTTAATAAACAGAATCCCCATCAGCAACATTCCGCCGGGGAATATCGGAAGCCGGATCGGTCCGATTTCCTGCCACACGAACCACGGGTAAAAATACTTCTGCTTCGCGCCCCAAAGCCCAATCTGCGTCTGATCCAGGGTGCCAAACAGGGTGATAACCGTCAGCAACACCAGCACCGTCGCCGCCAGGGCGTAGGATGAAAAGACGCGGTAGAGAAATCGTAAAACACCCATTGGATTAAAAATTATTGGCCCGGCACTCCCAGTCCCAGAGACTGACAAAACTCATCAAATTTTTCTTCGTTCTCCGCAACCAATTCCCTTGGACCGGTCATTTTCACAAAAACTGCTCCAATGTCTGAGCTCAAGATCAATCCCAGCATCCGGTAGTTTTCCTTCGGCTCCGTTCCCATCCCAGTGAACGTCCCATCCATCGACACATACGTCGCCTCCAGCCCGAACAGCAACTTTTTCGGCAGAGAGGCCACATCCTCCTCTGAAATCGGCGGAAGTCCCATCTGCCCGCGCCAGCGATTCACGTTGGCCAAAAGACCTCCGCCACCACCCTGCAACCGAACCACGTACACTTCGCCCTCGTTTTGCTCGCCAAAAGTGAAATTCGCCAACCGCATATCCGTCCCCGGCTTTTCCGACCAGCCTTCCGGTGTGTCCCAGCTCAGTTGTGGCTGACCTGGATCGCGGTTAGTCTGCGGTGTACGGCTGCGAAACCGTTC
>JABDJT010000185.1 GCA_013003335.1 Verrucomicrobiales bacterium
CGACCAGCGAGAGGAAAATCTTTTCGCAGTGGAAAATACGGGTAGCCGTCCCACATCAAGATGCGCCGCAGATCCGGGTGGCCGCTGAATTCGATGCCCATCATGTCGTAGACTTCGCGCTCGTGCCAATCCGCCGTTCTCCACAAATCGGAAACGGTCTCCACTTTTTCGCCCTCGGCATACGCCGCTTTAACCCGGAGGTGCTGGTTTGTGGAATTTTGCACCTGGCCCAGTTCGTACAGCATTTCCCAGCGCGGCTCGGCACCGAAATTATCGAGCGAACTGATGTCGACCAGGTAATCGAAGCCGAGATTGTCGCGGCAGTATTGCAGAATCTCCTTCGTTTTTGCCGAGAGCACTACGACCGTGGATTCGCCGCGAAATTCGATTTCCTCCAAAATGGCGGAACCGAATTCGTCTTTCAGGGAATTGACTGCGTCGTTCATCAGGAAACTTGTAAGGTCCGGGATCAGGAAGCGGCTGTTTCCGGTTCCTCCTCCGATTTCAACTGCGCCAGCGTGGACGATTCGGTTTCGATTTTCCGCTGCAACCTCATCAATCCTTCGATCAGGGCTTCGGGACGCGGCGGACAGCCGGAAATGTAAATATCGACCGGAATCAGTTGATCAATTCCCTGGAGCACAGCGTAGCTGCGATACATTCCACCGGAGGAAGCACAGGCGCCCATTGCAATGCACCATTTTGGCTCCGGCATCTGATCCCAGATCCGCTTCACAGCGAGCGCCATCTTGTAGGTCACCGTTCCGGCAACGATCATCACGTCGGATTGCCGGGGAGAAAAGCGCATCACCTCGGCGCCAAACCTCGAAATATCGAATCGGGATGCACCGGTCGCCATCAACTCAATTGCGCAGCAGGCCAGGCCCATTGGCATCGGCCAGAGGGAGTTTTTCCGCATCCAGTTGATCGCCGCATCGGCTTTCGTAAAAATGATGTTACCCTCGATTTTTGAATCGTAGGCGGCGTGTTGAATTTCCGGAGTGGAAGCAGATTCTGCCATAGCAGGCGGGGAGATGAAGTTCACCTCATGTTACGTTTCCCGAATTCCGTCGCAAGGGCTTTGTGAAAAATTTCACAAGCCTCGATCCCGCTGCAAAATTCGGTTGGCACGTCGCAAAGCTGTCGCAAATTGATCGTATGAAACGCTCGATCGGACTGATTTTTTTCGTGACCGGATTGTTGGCGAGCCCCGCTTTTGCACAGGAGGAAAAAAAAGAGGAGGAAAGCGGCTCACTTGGAGACCTTTTGAACAAGGTCAAAGACATCAAGGTTCCGGAATCGGTCACCAATCTGCCGAGCCAGCTCACCGATCTGAAGGAATCGTATCTGGAGACGGCGAAAACGGTCGAGGAACTGAAAGTCGAAGTCACCAAATTGCGCGAGGAAGTGGATGCTCTGAAGGCAGAGAACAAGACCCTGCGGGAGAAAGGCGGCGTAACAAGCAGTTCAAAGCCGCAAAACCTCGATGATTTGCTGAAGCCGATCGATATCAGCACCTCCGACCTGGTTGCGGCCTACGCGGAAGACCGGGGTTCAGCAGACAAGAACTACGGGGACCGCTATTTGCGCGTGATTGGGCCGATCGCATCGATGGAACCCGGCGTGCAATCGATGCATATCTATCTCCGGGCTGAAGGTTCGGATCAGAAAGTGAAATGCACCCTGAAACGGGATGCGCATCTCCACGTTGAAGTCCTCGCCGCCCAGGGACGAATGATCAGCCGGAACGATCGACGCACGCTCCTGACGGTTGGTCAGCCGGTCGCAATTCTCGGCACCTGCAAGGGCACCGGTCTGAATGTCGAAATGACAAACTGCAAGATCGAAGGGCTCGAGGAAAAGCGGGTCGAGAAACCGGCCTCCAACAAAAATTAATGATCCAACAGGGTTGGTGAAACAAATCAACCCTGTTCGTTCGATTCTTCAGCCGTTTCGTCAGTAGCCGGCTCAGGCTCCGGATCGGGCGCCTCGGCAACCGGCGCGGAATCAGATTTCGCACCGGTGATCTTGAGTTCCTGCCCCATAAAGCGTTTTCCGTGAAGGATTTCCACGGCTTTTTGGGCATCGGACGTATCAGCCATCTGAATCGTCGCGGTTCCGCCTTCGATTTCACAGGAAGCCACGGTTCCGATCCCATCAAAAGCGCCTGTCAGATCTTCCGGCGTGACCTCCGCACTCAAATTGCTGACATGGAGGGCCGGTCCATCGACCTGTTCGACATTGCGGGGTGTCGGGGCCTCATAGTTGAATGAGGCACGACCACCGTCGCGGGATCGACCACCGCCGCCGCCACCGCCGCCGCCACCGCTGCGGCGCCTACCTCCACGGTCATCCCGTGATCCGCGGCCTCCGCGGTCACGATCTCTTCCTCCTCCGCCGCTGCGGGAACGTTCCCCGCTTTCGCGATCGCGACTGCGTGGGCTGCGTTCGCGGCGTTCTCCGTCTCCGCTACCGGATTTCGGCCCTTCACTTTTGGCGCCGCTGATCAGGAGCTTGCGGCTCATAAAGGGCTGGTTGTGCAATTTTTCGACGGCTCCCTTGGCTTCTTCCAAACTTCCCATTTCCACGAATGCGAACCCTTTCGACTTTCCGGTCCGGGTGTTGATTACGATTTCCGCTTTTTTCACTTCTCCAGCGGCTTGGAAATGTTCGGCCAACGCCTCATCGGTCGCGTCATAGTCGATATTTCCGACAAACAGCCGACCGCTGGTCACTTCAACCGGCTTGCGGTCGCGTGGAGGCCGCTTTTTGCCGTGGTCCCCTCCTTTGGGGCCGCCTTTTCCGGAACGAGACGCTTTCTTCTTGTCATCGTCCCCACCTCCGAGAAACCCGAAGATTTTCTGGAGAAATGATTTCTTTTTGGGCTGCGATTTGCGATCGGATGAACGACCACGTCCTCCGCTGCGATTGCGATCCTGATTGCGGTTTCCGCCACGGCCGCCACGGCGACCTCCGCCCGAGTGACGACGATTGCGGTTTTGGGAGCGGCCGCCGCGGCCGCCGTCTTGGGATGAAGAATCCATAAAATGGGGTTTTTGAGTATCCGCCACCATTCAGGCATTCCGCCGTTCTGCAAGGCCCGATTCAGCCGGTTTTAAGCAGCCTTCGGTTTTTTCGCCTCTCTCACCTTCCCTTTACCCTTCTCGTTGCCCTTGCTTTTCCGGTTGTTTTTCTTCGGCCGGTTGGCACGGCGCTCTTTCGATTCTGCCTCGACTTGTTCCATGTAACGATCCATCACCTTCTGGATTCCCAGCCCACGAAATGGGGCAGCAGCGTGGTCGTTGGTTTCGTCCATGACCTTTTGAAGGAGTTTCCGATGCTCTTTCAGCGCATCCTGGTGATCGGGTGAATCGACGAGGTTGACGAGACAATCGGGATCGCTTTTCACATCATACAGTTCTTCCAGTTCGCGATAATCGAACAGCTTGATGCGCGCGGCGACGTCTTCATTTCCTCCCGCAGCCATCTTCTTCATGGCTTTGTAGCTGGCCGTGCCAAGCGTTGCACCGGTGACTTTCCGCTCGCCGTTTGACCACGGATTGAACAGGTAGAGATAATTTTTCGTCTGCAGCCCCCGCATCGGGTGGCGCGCGCCGCCGGAGTTTTCGTTGTAGACTTTGAAAACGGTTTCCCATCCGTCTCCTGTTTCGCCTTTGATCAATCCGAGAAACGATTTGCCGTCGAAACCTTCGTCCTGCGGCAAACCGGCGATTTCGCACAAGGTCGGCAGAAAATCGACGGCGGAAATTAAATGCTCGTCATCCACTGAGCCGGCTTCCGCCACGCCCGGCCAGCGCACGATAAACGGCGTGTGGGTGCTGTGATGATAGAGCTGGGTTTTGGCAAAAGGCAGCGGCATGCCGTGATCGGACAGAAAAATCACGACGGTGTTGTCCGTTTCGCCCGATTCTTCAAGTGCCTCGAGGATGGAGCCGACGGCATCATCGGCTCGGCGTACGGAGGTGTAATACAGCGCCAGCTCATTCCGAATTTCCGGAGCGTCCGGCAGAAATCCGGGGACGGGCACTTCGTCAGCCGTGTAAATTTTCGATGCCGGATGCGGGTCGTTCGGCTTCCAGAACGGCTTGTGCGGATCGGAAATGTTCACGTTCAGGCAGAACGGTTTGCCGGCTTCCTTTGCATTCGCGATGCCCTGCGCGGTCGAGCGCCCGTAGCTTTCCACGTCTTTGATGTGCTCTTTCGTACCGTCTGAACGGATGGTCAGGTCCGCATCCCAGTGCCACGGCTGATTGGGCGAGGAGTGCGAAACTTTTCCGCGAATCCCGACAAAATAGCCGGCTTCCTGCATCAAATCGGCAAGCGTCGGAAAATCGACATTTTTCACCGCGTAAAAACCCTCGACGCCTGTGTTGTGAGGGTACCGACCGGACCACATCACGTTTCGCGAAGGGTAACAGTTCCCCACCTGAACGTGAGCCATGGCGAATTTCCGGCCTTCGGCCGCGAGTTTGTCGACATTCGGCGATGTGTCTTTCAGCTTGCAACCGAAAACACCGATCGAATCCGCCGACATGTCATCGACGGTGATAACGAGAATGTTCGGTTTCTTTTCCTCCTGCCCAATCGCGAAAGCGGCGGCGAAGAGAACGGCGTAAAATGGAATGAGCAGGGTGTGTTTCATGGAAAATAGGGAGAGATATTTTTCGAACCAACAGGGTTGGTTTGGCGAAAGAACCCTGTTGGTTCGTTTTTACTGCAAACCTGCCGTCGCCTTGCCGGCAGCGGCCTTGTCCGCGTTTGCTTTGAGCCGAACGACTTTTCCATCCGGTTTGTCTTTGCCGTATTTCACGAGGTAATCGCCCCCGGCAAAAACCTTCGGCTGGAAGGTGTCGCCCTGGATCCGGACGGTGTAGAGAATTTCTTCGCTATCCTGCTTGACGACCTGGACGACCTGGCTCGGCTCGGAGAATGTGATTTTCGGCAGCCAGTGAGTCGCTTTTCGACCGTCGTTGTCTTCCATTTTGAACGTAAGCGGCCAACCGGGGAACTGGCCTTTGCCCGTCGAGGCATCGGCAAAACGATCCCAGTTTTCGAAGGTGATCTCGCGGGTTTTCTTGTTAAATCGGGCGATTCCGTATCCATCCGCACGCTTTTTCTCGTCGCTGCGGTCTTCGGGGTTGGCGTAGGCAATCATGTTGATCTTGTTGCCAAGCCCATCGAGATATTCGCCAGTCCAGGGCAGCGGGGAATCCGGGACCGGGTTGGCACCGGCCTTTTCGTCTTCCGGATGCCACCAGCGCCCGTAAATCGTGTTGATAATCGCAGGCGAGGTAAATCCCATCGGGCCGTCGCCGTGGTTTTCGATGCCATGTTTCACTACGACGGCGAGGTGCTGGTCTCCGCAAAGGTGGGGCGCCCAGGCACGGCGGATTTCGGTCAGGGCCTTGTTTCGACCGGTCTGCGGCCATGCGTTGGAATCGAGGTCGGCAAGCAGGCGATTTTCGAAATTGCCGTGCTTGTGAACCGCTCCGCAAAATGCGGTCTGCGACAGAACGCATTTCATTTCCGCGCCCGTCCAGTCCTGGCCCCATTCGTGGAGGAATTTCAGCTGGCGGTCGCCGAGCAGTTTCAGGTTCGGCAGATCAACGGCGGAACGATCATATTTCGGGTCGTTGATGTGATCGGGACGCGGGCCCATTTTCGGGATTTTTCCGTCCGGCCCGGACTTGAATTTCCGGTCTTCCAAAATCGCAAAGTCGATGCCGCCGACCCGAAGCCGGGTGTAATATACGCCGATATTCTGCGCAATCGGAGTGGGGTCATACGCGTCGGGTAAATGCCAGGTTTGCTGGCGTTCGACCATGTTGACGTATTCGGGGTGGTAAATATAGCCGCCATCGTGGCCGACGCGGGTTTCGGCTTTCACGCCGCCTTCGCCCCACAAATTTCCCTGCCCAACGTCGTGATCATCGGGGATCGTGATAGTCGGGCGGTCTTTCATCACCTCCCGAAACTGCAGGCCGAACTGGATCCATCCGGCGGTGTGCTCGGTGTGATGATAAGTCTGGTCGCCCGCAAAAAAGAGCACGTCCGGATCGTGGTGGAGCAGGTTTTTCACGATGTTCGGCCGCGGTCCGGGCGTGCGACTGGAGTTGCAGGACAGATTTCCGACCACGATTACATCCTTGTCGACAGGGTCCTTGCGGATCGTGCCTTCAAAATTGGCCTTGTCCCCGTGCCGAACGCGGTAGGGCACGTCTTTCGACCCGTCCCAGTTTTCGAGCCGGAAGTGGGCGGTCCAGCCCGGATACACGATTTCTTCCTTCGCGATTTCCTTCCAATTGTTGCCGTCTTTCAATTCGAGTCGAACCTCGCGTGGCTCACCTTCAAGCAACGGATACAGTTGGGCGGTCATTTTGACCGTGCCGATATCCTGGGTATAAACCGCAAACGCGACGACATCCTCGCGGGGCACGTTCAGATTGATGATTCGTTTCGGCTGCCTGCCCTTCCCTTTTCCTTTGCCCTTCGCTTTCGCTTTTTCGGCAGCGGCTTTGGCTTGTTCCTCCGTCCGGTTCCGCGGGTCTTTCTGCCATTCTCCGGTCGCCATTTTATCGAGCTGGGGATACTCCGGTCCGAACGGCTGGGGAGGCTCGGCTTTCAAAAAACCTGGCAGTACCAGCAGGCTCGAAGCGGTCAGAATCGCGGGAAAAATCGAATTTCGCATCATGCAGCCAGCATAGCGAATGGCTCCCGCAGGACAAGAATTCCGCGCCACATTTTCATGTCATCACCGCGATTCCCTTCTTGAAACTGAAAACTTCAAACCGGACACTCGGCCATGCGAAACAGCAAAGTCATCGCCAAATGGCGCGAAGGAAAAACCGCGAAAATGGCCACGATGGGTCTTTTCAACCCGGCCATGATCGCCCAGGCCGCCGAACAGGGCTACGACGCCATCTGGCTCGACAACGAACACCGCGCCATGGCCAAGCGCGAAATCCAGGCGCTGATGGCCTTTTTTCGGGTCTACGACATCGACTGCATGCTGCGGCCTCACACCTTTGAAAAAACCTCCCTCTATCGCTTTCTCGAGGACGGAGCGACCGGACTGATGATCCCGCATGTCTCCACGGTCGAAAAAGCCGAGCTTCTCGTCGATGCCGTGAAATTTCCGCCGATCGGCGACCGTGGTCTCGACGCGGCCGGGTTTGACTCCGATTTTCAGCGATACGACGCCGACGAATACGTGGCCTGGGCCAATCGTGAGACGTTTCTTGTCGTTCAAATCGAGACGCCGCAGGCAGTCGAAAACGTGGATTCGATCGCAGCGGTGGAAGGTGTCGACTGTCTCTTCCTCGGACCGGGTGATCTTGGTTTGCGTTATCGGCAGATGGGAGATTCCGATGGATCGATGCTCGAAGCCGCGTATGAGAAAGTGGCCGAAGCCGCAAAAAAACACGGCAAACAGTGGTCCGCTCCCGCCCTCTCAAAAGACGACCTGCACGCGCGGCTCGATCAGGGAATCGGTCTCGTGGCGCGGGGCGGCGAATTCGAGTTCGTTAAATCGGGGCTTGCCCGGTCGGCGGCGGAATTCGAGGGCCGCTGACCGAGGAATTCAATTCTTCAGAAAATTCTTCAGCAGCTTTTTCCCCTCCCCCGTCAGGATCGATTCGGGGTGAAACTGGACGCCGTAGATCGGAAATTCCTTGTGCCGCAGGCCCATCACCTCCTCTTCGTCCGTTTCGGCCGTCGCGGTGACCTCAAGGCAATCCGGAAAGGTATCCCGTTTCACAATCAGGGAATGATAGCGGGTCGCCTCGAACGGATTATCCAGCCCTTCAAAAATGCCCTCGCCGTTGTGTTTGACCGCCGAAGTCTTGCCGTGCATCAGTTTTTCCGCCCGCACGACGTCTCCACCGAACACCTGGCCGATGCACTGATGACCGAGGCAAACGCCCAGGAGCGGCGTCGATTCACCAAATTCACGAACCACATCGCAGCTGATTCCCGCCTCGTTCGGCGTGCACGGGCCGGGCGAAATGCAGATTCGTTCGGGTGCTTTTTCGCGGATTTCCCCGATCGAGATCTGATCGTTTCGAAACACCTCCATCTCCGCACCCAGTTCGCCAAAATACTGAACGAGGTTGTAGGTGAACGAATCGTAGTTGTCGATGACCAGCAGCATAATTCTGTGGCGGAAAAACTACGCGACGCGAAAAACGAGTCAACAGATTCGGGGCAAAGCGGAGAAAGACGGAGAGCAGTCGGGGTCAATTGGTTCGCTCAACCAGCCCTGATGGATCGACTCACATGATTTCCACCGCGGAATTGGCCACGGCTTCTGCCTGCATCGCCGCCTGGAAATCTGTCTCAGAGGGAATCCGTGCGAGGGCGACATCGTATTTGCGGCACAGGGTTTTCCAGATATCGAAATGTCGCTGGTAGGCGGTAAGATATTTCTTCAGCAAATTTCGCTCCACCCGATGCGGATGCTTCAGCCGGCTTTCGGCCTCGACAAATTCGTAGTTCCCATCCCAGTCGGGATTGGCCTCGGAATTCACATACGGCGCCAGGATCAGCCCGCGACCCTTGTTTCGCGTCAGCGCCCGAAGCAATTTGTCGGGGCTTTCGGTGAACAGCAAATCGCTCACCAGCACGCGCATGGACTGCGCCCGAAACGGCAATGGACGAAGGTCCGGCGACGCCGCAGCGGAAGTTTCCGGCATGCCATCGAGGCGCCGGGACCAGGCGTGGCTGTGGACCGCATCGTCGGTAAGGTGTTCGAATCGATCCCCCCGAACCACGCTCGTCGAGATGGCTGCCCCGCTCCGAAGCGCAGAGTAAAAGACAAAATAGAACAACTCGAGTGCCCGGTTCTGTTTTTCCTCCTGGACCCACATCGAATCAGACACGTCGAGAACGAGATCGATCATCGGGCGGACTTCCTCGCGATACAGTTTCATCGTATAGCTGCCGGTCCGTGCATAGGCCTGCCAGTTGATGTGCCGCGGGTCATCGCCCGGCATGTAACTGCGGTGATCCTGGAAATCGAGCGAGGATCCGATTCCACTCCCCATGAAATCGCCGGTCTGGCCTTTCCAGACCCGGTGCTGGAGCGGCAATTGAAATACATCGGCATAGGCGCGCGCCTTGGCGGCCAGTTCAGACAATGCCTGGTGGGTAATCGTCAACATCGCAGCTTACTCCGCACCTTTCGGGATGATCTGACGTTCGCTCGTCTCGACGATGGAATCGTCGTCGCCTTCGTCAATCGCGGCAAATGTCTCCCGCATCCGCTTGAAAATCGGCAGGGAACGCACCGCGGGCACGACCAGGCTGAACACGAAAAACGCCAGAGCCGCGATGAAAAAATAGGGATCATCGTTGTTGCTGATCGATGCGGCGAGGAAACAGACAAACGGGATCGGGAAACACATGTAGAGCAGCGGATCCAGCCCGCTTCCGATTTCCGCCACACCACCGATGAACCATCCGACTGCCAGCACGCAAACCTGAATGAGAATGTAGAGCCCGAAGTAAAACTGCGAATACGTGACCGGGAAAAAAAACAGATGAATGATCAGAAGCGGGAACGTGATGGAGGCGACTGCGGCGACCGTTCCGAGCCAATTCTGCATATCGAAAAAATTCGACCGGTCGACGTGAATGAAGAGCGCACCAACAAAGACTGCCACGCAGATCAGGAAAAATCGCAGGCCGGTGTGCCAGCCGGGAACGAGCACTCCCGCCGCCAGTCTCGTGATCGCATTTCTCGAAAAGGGTCGCAGCACACCCGGAAGGACCGTCGGCGACTCGGTGATCGCATCAATGCCGACCAGGGCAATGACGATTCCGGCCGTGACAAAGGAAAAGGCCTGTTCCACGCCGAAAAACGGCAGGCAAAGCATCACCAGGATGAAGGCCATCGAGATCAGGCGTTTCCGGGAGGAATGATTGGCCGACTCCGGGGCAATCCGGCTCGCCCCGAGATCGAGCAGGTAATAGGTCGCATACGCGGCCGCCAGCACCATCCCGATCGATTCCCAAAAATAACTGCGCGGAGCCATCCCGGTGAATGCGCTGGTCACGTATACCGCCGAGACGATGCCCATCAACGTGCTGAAACCAATCCCGCCACCAATCAACAAGGCCACGCGCAACAGCACTGATTTGAAGCTGGAAAACCCAACCGTCATCGCCGTGAGCAGCATCGAGCCCAGGATGACATAAAAAATCATCAGCAGTTCCTGGAACAAATTCACGCCACCGAGAAAGTAGCGCATCACCACGTAGGGCAGGATTCCAGTGATCAAGAGAAGGCTCTGCGCGACAATGGCCGCCCACTTTCCAAACGTGATCCGCCAGGCCCCGAGCCGCGTCAGTTGGATCAAATCCATCGTGTTCAGCGTCATTTCCGTCGACAGGGCACCAAACCCGCGAATCGGCTGCACCACGAGCATGGCAGTGATCACGAAAAACCAGAAAAAGAACCGCGTCGTATCGTCGCCCTGTTCCGCCGAACCGATCAGCATGCACAGCACCATGAAGGCCTGGAGCAGGATGAAGGCGATCGTGAACAGATTCGTCCGCATGCCCTGGCGAAGCTCCTTCACCAACATCGGGCTGAGCTTGTCGGAAAAATCCGCCAGCTTTCCGGCTTGCGGATCTTCACTCGGGATGGTGGTGGCGGCTGCTTCTGACATGGGGAAATTGGGCGTCTGGACGATTCAACAGAGTAGGTTTGGCAAACAGACAGGGTTGGTTCGAAAGATCACTTCACGGTCGTCCCGCCGGCTTCCTCGATTTCTCCCAGGATCTCGATGAATGCGTCTTCCAGTTTCCGTTCTTCACGGTGAAATTCAGTCACGGGCAGATCGTCCTTGATCATCCGTTTTAAAACAGTCGCGACGACTTCCGGATCAATGGAATCGATCTCGATTCGGCAGCCTTTCTTCACGGACTCCTTGAAGGTGACGTGCGGTACCATCTCAGCCCATTCCTCCAG
>JABDJT010000262.1 GCA_013003335.1 Verrucomicrobiales bacterium
GCCCCATGACAAGGGAAAAGGATCCCCGACCTTCCTCATCGGGCAACATCCGACCCCCGGTTCCACACTGCCGTCGGCGGTGACCCGGATTCGCCTCGAGGACGACAAGCTGAAGGCCTGCAATCAGCCGCAGATGATTCGTACGCCGGACGGGTATCTGCATGTCTTTGTAGGCGTGACCAAAAAAGAAAACCAGAAAAACTATGCGCCCGGCAAGATCCGCTACTATCGCAGCGACAAGCCGGAGAATATCACCACCTTGGTAAACAGAAGCTCGCTGATCCCGACTAAGCCCTACGGGGATTTCCATCTGAGGATGAATGTGGGCATTGGCCCCCAGGGCAAGCGAATGGCGTTGGTCATTCTGGCGATTTCCGACGACGGCAGTGTGCGCTTCAATACACCGGTGATCTTTATCGGCGAGCGGAAAGGTGCCGATTTTGTTTTCCGGAAACCCGTTTCTTATGCGGAGCCGATGAGCCTGTTCTATCCGCAGGTCGCTGTTACAGAGAAGGGGATCATCGTCGTCGGCCAGATTTGGGATCACGCCGAGCGGCTTAAGACTCGGCTCTTACACCTTGATTGGGATGGCAAGCTGGTCCATCGGCAAGACTTACCCGCCGAAGCGGACGGTCAATACTTTTCCCTCGACCTGCGTCCCGACCCGGCCGACTCGGACCGGCTGATCGTGTACTACAACAAGCAGCCCACGGATCGTAAGGACTGCCGTCACGAGTTTTGGGGGTACACGATGAGCGGGAGAAAGTTGCGGCTGCTGGCCTCCTTAAAAACCGAGTACAGCTGGGCAAACCCGGGGAAGTGGTTCCCGGGCACCAAGAATTACTCTGTGTTCGTCAATAACCCCAGCATGGGCCGGCTGGCGATCTGGGAAGGTGACATTCTAGGCGGCTCCACAGTCACCCGAAAGTTTCTGCCGGGCGCCGATCCGATCGGCCGTGGCTACCAGGCCTCGTCCTACCTCTTTGTTCCCAACCCGCTCCAGGGTTCCGTAATCACACCCCGAGAATTATTTGTGGCCAGCAACTGGTACAATCCTGGATGGGACGCCAAAGCCTCAGGCCCCGGCTCCCTGCTGCTCTGGCGTTTTAAAATCGCCCCCTGAGAAGGATTTGTGACCAGTGTCCCGTGAAGGCCCATGAGGCATCGTCGGTCACCCAGCTCGCAAGTCCCTTACCCTGCTATCATTCTGATTCCACTGAAGCGGTAATTCGATTGACGGCGACAGGAGCGCAGATAAAGGCAGCTCTGGACTCGAAAATTGAAGACTCACTCAAGCAGACGATTGTGACCTTTGGTAAGGCTGCCATCACCTCAAGTGTCGGAATGCTTATACAAGCCGCGGCGGGCTAACAAACGGATGCACCCAACTACACCACCGCTTCGTCCCTCGCTTGGGGCGTAGTGGGTGATCCTGGACGTTCGCCTCCTCACAAACTCGCAGTTTTCCGTAGCGTCACGTCGACGTTTTTCTTGACCACCGCGCCCATGCTTTCGCACCCGGTGAAGTCATCGGATTCGTGAAACTCGTTCAGCTCCTGCTTCAGTTGTTCGACTTTTTCGGGAGGGGAAAGGGTGTCGGCGCACATGGCGTCGAAGAGGGCGGCAAGGCGGCGCTCGGCAATGCGGACGCGGCGGGCGACGAGGGTGCGTTCCTCGTCCTGGTATTGCTGCATGGTCTGGTAGTTCAGCAGCTCGGTGCAGAGTTCGACGACGCGTTTGTTTTCCTCGAAGAACTGCGGGAGATACATGTTCAGGGATCCTTCGTAGCTCTGCTGATCGAAGTCGATCGCCCGGACCCGGTACTGCACTTCTTCAAAATCGGGAGTGACGTCGACGACGTAGTTGTAGCTGCGCATGTCGCCGAGCAGCCGGACGAAACTCCGCTCGGTGAACTTCACGAATTCCTTCGCGATCCGAACGCAGTTGGTGTCGGGTTTTTCGAAATAATCCCGAATGAAGACGTCGCCCGGCACGCCGGCGATGTGTTCCTCGATCAGGGTGTTTTCATTGACCAGATAATTGATCCGCACGGGCGAAAGGATGTGCTCGAGCTCGAGCCCGTAGATTCGCGAGGCGTCGGCGACCTTGACGTAAAAGTGGTCGTAGTTGTCGTTGAACTTGTTGACGATCCGGATGCGAAAGGGGCGGGAATTTCCGAAATCGCAGAAATCGACCCGCTCCATTTCGAGGTGATCGACGACCTTGATATCGCCGGTTTTCAGGAGGGAATAGATCAGGGTGAGGCGCTTGTTCAGGTCGTCTTTCGTGGCGGGGTCGTAGTGGGCCGTTTTCCACAGGGTGTCGTTGCCCTCGGCATCGAAGAGCGGGAACAGTTGGTCGAACCGGTGAAGATCCTCGTAGAGCGCGGGGATGTCGAAAGTGCGCTCGAACATTTCGAGATACCCCCCGAGCAGATCGCTGACGGGGTAGAATTCCTTTTTCTTGAGCTTGAATTCCATGAGATGAGTCGCCGCAGGATACGCCGATTTCCGTTTCGCGAAAGTGCGGTGGACGAATCCGGCGGCCTGTGATGAAATCGGGCCATGAAATCGACGGTCTCCGCGTTCCTTGCCCTGCTCGCGCTGTGTTTTTCCGGCCCGGTTTTCGCCGAAAAACCGAACATCATTTTCATCCTCGCCGATGATCTCGGGTACGGGGACCTCGGCTGTTTTGGCCAGGAAACGCTGAAAACGCCCCACCTCGACCGGATGGCGGCCGAAGGCATGAAACTGACGCGGCATTATTCCGGTTCGACGGTGTGCGCGCCGTCCCGCTGCGTTCTGATGACCGGCTATCACACCGGGCATTGCAGCGTGCGGGGAAACCAGCCCGCGCTGATGAAGGACGAGGATTTCACGGTGGCAGAGTTGTTGAAACAGGCGGGATACAGGACCGGGCTGTTCGGGAAATGGGGGATCGGAAATCCGCCGCCGCGGGATGACCCGAACAAGCAGGGATTCGACGAATTTTACGGGTATGTGAACATGTATCACGCCCACAATTTCTACCCGCCGTTTTTGATCCGGAACGGTGAGGTGGAGGAGCTGCGGAACGTCACCAAGCCGTTCTGGTTGAAAGGCGATCGTGTTTTGGGAGAGGCAAAAGAAGGCTCCGGCGTGGCATCGGTGAAGAAGGATTACGCCCCGGATTTGATCACCGCCGAGGCCCTGAAATTCATCGATGCGAACAAGGACGGGCCGTTTTTTCTCTATCACGCGCTGAACACGCCGCATGCGAACAACGAGGGCGGGTCGGACAAGGAACAGCAGGACGGGATGGAGGTGCCGGATTACGGCGAGTTCGCGAAGAGAGACTGGCCGAATCCGGAGAAGGGATTCGCGGCCATGATTCGAAATATTGATCGCGATGCCGGGCTGATTTTTGAGAAGCTGAAAGAGCACGGCATCGACGAAAAGACGATTGTGTTTTTCTCCTCCGACAACGGCCCGCACCAGGAAGGGAAGCACCAGATGGAGTATTTTGACTCAAACGGCCCGCTGCGCGGGATGAAACGTGACCTTTACGACGGCGGAGTGCGCGTGCCGACGATCGTGCGCTGGCCGGGGAAAATATCGCCCGGTTCCGCAAGCGATCGCCTGTCCGGTTTCCAGGATTTCTTCCCCACTGCGGCCGAGCTGGCCGGAATCAAGTTCGAAGCGGCAGGCCGGCCGATCGACGGGATTTCGCTCGTGCCGACGCTGTTGCAGATCACCGAAAGACCCGTGGAGACCCACAAATTTCTCTACTGGGAATTTCTCGAGCGGGGCGGAAAAGTCGGGATCACGACGGAAAAATGGAAAGCGATCCAGCAGAACGCGATGAAGAATCCGCCCGGGAAAATTGAGTTGTACGATTTGGAAAACGACCCTGGCGAGCAGAACGACGTCGCGGCGGATCATCCGGAACTGGTGGCGAAGTTCAAAAAGTGGATGGAGGAATCGCACGCGGAGTGAAAGGGGAGGGAGGTCCCTCCGAACTTACTGGTCCGGGCTTTTGGCCGAGCTGGATTTCATGGCCTTGAGGTCATTTTTGACGGCATTGACGTTGGCGTATCCGAGTCGGGCAGCCTTCTCGAGCTGCGCCTCGGCGGCTTCGAAGTTCCCCAGCATTCCGAGGGCGATGGCGTAGTTTCCGTGGGTGGACGCGAGGCCGGGCTTCAGCTTGATGGCCCGCTCAAAGTAATCGACGGCTTCTTCAGGTTTGTCCCGGACGATGCACAGGCAGCCGAGACTGGAATGCAGTTCGGCATAGTTGGGGTTGAGTTCCAAAGCCTTGAGATAACATTCCTCGGCCTCGCTTAACCGGTCCATTTTCCGGAGGGCCACGCCCTTGTTGACCCATACGATTTCGCTCCCGTCATGGGCGGCGAGGGATTGGTCATAGGTAGCGAGTGCTTCTTCGAATTTTTCCAGTTTCAGGTAACAGGAGCCGATGTAGTTGTGGAGTTCCCAGGACTCGTAGACATTCAGTGGTTTTCCGGCGGCGGATTGAAACAGATCGAGCGCTTCGATGATTTCATCGTTCTTGAACAAAGCGATGCCCTGCCGCATTTCCTTGTCCCCCGTCACCGGTTCCTGCGAGCAGGATGAGAGCACCACGACGATTCCCGCGAGTATCTGGTTTTGGTATTTCATCTTCAGATCTTTTACAATCTCTTCGACCGATTGTAATTCCGCAATGCTCCGTTTTCCGCCACAGTTATTTTCATGAGCAATTTCGCCGCCGTCCTGTTTGCCGTGATCGTCCTGGGTTACCTCGGGTTCCTGATCTTCGGCATGATTCAACTGCTTCCCTGGGGGCTGATCGGGCTGGGAATTCTAGCCGGCTTCGGGATCCTGTTTTTCGGCGTCCTGAAGGATCGAATCGGAAACAAGGAAGACGATTACTACGACAAGAATGTGGACCTGTAACCCAACCGACTGATGGAAATCTTTACCCTCGAAAATCCGCCCGGATTTGAAATCACGGAATCCCTCGGGCTCGTCCGCGGAAACACAATTCGCGCCCGTCACATCGGGAACGACATCATGGCCGGCCTGAAAACCATCGTCGGCGGCGAAATCTCGGAATACACGAAAATGCTCGCCGAGAGTCGCGAACAATCACTCGATCGAATGCTTGCCGAAGCCCGCGCCCTCGGGGCGGATGCCGTGGTCGGCGTGCGGTTCGTGACCTCACCCGTGATGCAGGGCGCAGCGGAGTTGCTGGCCTACGGCACGGCCGTGAAGGGGCATCGTGCTTCGTAAACCGGAAAAACGATCCAACAGGGTTGGTTCATCGAACAGAACCTGTTGAATCGAAAAGTGGTGGTGGGCAAACCGGGGAGCCGGGACCGCTTCGCCCAGACTCCCCGGCGGGTTTGCCACTCAGGGTTACCCACCCACAAAAACAAGTTGATCGTCAATTGCGTCCACCTTTACAGCGTCGCCGTCTTTGTATTTGCCTTCCAAAATATCGAGACTCAACGAATCGAGCAGTCGATGCTGGATGACGCGCTTCAAAGGCCGCGCACCGTAGGCAGGGTCGTATCCCTCCTTCGCGATCAGCGCGAGGGCGCTGTCGGTCAGTTCCAGGTCCAATCCCTGTGCGCCGAGGCGTTTCTTGACGCGTTCGAGCTGGATTTCGACAATCTGTTTCAAATCTTCCTCGTTGAGGCGGTCGAAGATGATCGTTTCATCGACCCGGTTCAAGAACTCGGGCCGGAAATGACCTTTCAAAGCCGCGCTGACGAGTTCGTCGCGTTCTTCCGGATTCTCGAGATTCAAAATGTGCTCGGATCCGATGTTCGAGGTCATGATGATGACGGTGTTTTTGAAATCGACCGTGCGACCCTGGCCGTCGGTGATCCGGCCGTCGTCGAGGACCTGCAGGAGCACGTTGAAGACGTCGGGATGCGCTTTTTCGATTTCATCGAACAACACGACGGAATACGGCTTGCGCCGGACGGTCTCGGAAAGCTGACCGCCTTCTTCGTAACCGACGTATCCGGGCGGGGCCCCGATGAGCAGTGCCACGGCGTGTTTTTCCATGTATTCGCTCATGTCGATGCGGATCATCGAGTTCTCGTCATCGAAGAGAAATTCGGCGAGGGCGCGGGAGAGTTCCGTTTTCCCAACGCCGGTCGGGCCGAGGAAAAGGAACGAGCCGATGGGACGATTCTCGTCCTGCAGTCCAGCCCGGGCGCGTCGCACCGCGTTGGCCA
>JABDJT010000297.1 GCA_013003335.1 Verrucomicrobiales bacterium
GAATTGAATCACCCGGTCGAACGGAGTCAAATGAGTCATCCACTTGGAATCACCCGGTTCGGCGTTGTAAATCGGCCACGTCGCGACTTTCGGTGTATTGAACGGGGTCGTTTCCGGAGAACGACTGACAACCGTCAGGAAGAATTTTGAACGCTCGAGGTGATCGGCGATTTCGTCTTCGTCAATCGGGCGACCGCTCGCGTCCGGGAAGATGTTGGCCCGGCGGTCGGGCTGCATCATCAATTCGTCGTAGGAGGCATACAGCGGATTCTTGTCAGCGATCAGGCCATTCCTCTCGGTCACTTTCCTTGGGTCGACTTTTCTCGTCCCGGAATTCGAACCTCCCGGAACGACCCGGGGAACCAGGTCAAACAGCATGTCCATCGCATCGCGGTCGTGCACGATATCGATCACACCGGGTGCCAGGACCGGAACCAGGTGTGTGGTCGCCGGGTGGCCGGGATACCGCTGCCACTCGTGCTGCGCCGGCTGAAATTTACCCATGTTCCGGTCCAGTTCCCCACCGGCCTTCGGAATATCCCACGCCAAACCGCCGGAGTGGGTGTTCATGTTCAGTTTCGTTGTCTCATCATCCGCCCAGAATCCAAACCGGGCCACCATCGGATTGTCCCGGCCGGGGGTTCCCGTTCCGCTGAGTCGAACGAATTTCAAATTGCTGAGATAACCGAGCGTGCCGTCTCCCAGTTGATAGATCCAACGGACCGGCAGTGGTAACACCTCATTCTTGGTCTCGGACTTCACCACTTCAGCCATCGGTCCCTTGTCTGACATGGCCGGAAGCTTGGAATTGGTCGCCCCACCCGAGCCATTGTTGTAATCGAAACCTTCCACACCCTCTGAATCATTTCCGATTTGGCGGGGCCACTTCGGAATATCGCGGGCGAGCGGGTCCACGATCGGGAAATACACCTTGGTTCCCCGGATCACCGGTTCGTTCAAATCCACGAATTCATCCGGTCGCTCACTCCAGTTGCCCAGTTCATCAAAATCTTCGTTCACCAGTTCACGCTCATCATCGACCTCCATCCGGTCATCGGAGTATAATTTGTATCCGATGAAATCTTCGGAAGAATTCCAGGTTCGAATCGCGCCGGGCTGCGAGGCCCAGAGGTAATTTGGATCGCTGGTCGCTTTACGGATCTGAGCAACAACCATGTTGACGGCCTGCTCAGCCACCTGCTGTGCCTGCAAACCCTGGGAATACGTGGCAGAGGCTCGGTGTTCACTTTGCGCGAGAGCAAAGAAGGTAAGGACCATGATTGTAGCCAGCGAAGTCACTGTCAGCACGGTGATCAGGGCAACACCTTTGCGATCATTTCGGGCCTTCTTGGAGAGACCGGAGGGATTGACGGTTTTCATTTTTACGAAGTGGGGTGGGTGTTTTCGCTCAATTCAGAATGATTTACAATGTAAATAGATGCAATTACAATGACAATACAAGAGCTTTTTCGCATTTTTGACGATTTTACGATCCAACAGGGTCTGTTTGGCGTTCCGACCCTGTTCATTCATTCTCACATTTCAGGGAGTAAATCGACGGTGGTTAATTACACGAAGTTTGTAAAAGTGATGCAATCCTTTGTTTTCCTCATCGGAACTTTTTGCGTAGTCGGGAAGCTCCGGATCATGGGGTTCGAGGTAGCGTTCCACCAGCGTGGAGCCCCGATATTCCGCGGTTGCCACGTCTTTCGCCGGATCAAATCGAGTCGGATCGGACTCCCGGGACTGCTTGATTAATTGGCAGCGAAAATGCACACGATAGGTGTTCGACTTGGTGGTAACCCGCGGATACAAATTGGTGTAGGGACGCCACGGGAATTATCGCCCGTCATGGCATGCTTTTCCCAATAATCGTCCCGCATATCCTCCAGGGTGACATCGGCAGTCCCCGCTTTGCCTTCCCACCGGCTGGACCGGTCTTTTCCTTTGTCCGGTACGAGGTGAACCTCACAAATTTCGCTGGCCGTCTTGAAAACCTGTCCCTGATCGAACCGCTCCTCAAACTGCCGAAGGGTTTCCTCCACATCGATAGGATGCCGAATATCCCACCGATCATCCGGGATTCGGGGAGATTTGTAATTTCGGGAAAGTTGAAGCGGAATCCCGAGCAATTCCTCCGATTTGAGGACCCCGTGGAGGCCGGTCGCCCTTTTGATGTGGGAAAAAGGAAGCATGCGGTAGTTCAGGTTGATCTTCCCGGCGGTCGAGAACGGCTCGCTGACAGCATACGGCTCCACGACCGGCATCCAAAACAGGTCGAGCATCAGGTGATCGGGCGGATGAATCGAACCTCGATTTTCCCCCGAGTCCGGCTTGGGACCCCCGGGATGATCCTCCTGCGGTCGAAACAACAAGGTTTGCCAAGGCAGACCGCGTTTCACTCCGGTTGGCAATGAACCGAACATTCCCGGGGACGATATCTGGCGGTTCGGTGAAAAGAAAGCAGGGCCTCCCATCTGCTGTCCGGCCGCTGCATCAAAATACGGCACCGACCAAATCGGGTCCCCTTTCACGATTTGCATACCGTCCTTGGTGAACTGGCGGGAACTCTGCAGCCGCCCTCTCATCCATTGCCGACCGTTGCCCTCGTCCGGTTTGTTAATGTAAGCACCGTCCTTAACCACTGATATTCCGTTGTCAAAATCTCCCACCATGTCCCACTTCAACCCGTCTTCTGTTTGAGGATAATCCGGTTTCCTCGCACCGTGATAATTGGCATTCTTGTTGTCTCGCATCTCCGGGACGAGTTCGGCGGCACCGCCATCGTAACCCCGGCTACCCCGCAATACATCGCTACTCGTCCCGGTAAAGTGATGAGCCAGGTAGCGGTCTTTCTCAAAATAAAAGCGGTGCGGCACAAAATCCTCCTTCGGGACCTCTTTCTTCGCAGCAATCAATCGGTAATCCCCGTGCCAGGGCACCATGGTTCGAACCACATCCGCACCGCGCAATCCCCGCTGGTATTGCACAAACGTCATTCTCGTATCCCGTCCGAACCAAAGTAGCCGCCCCTGCTGCCAGCCCCGCCAGGTTTCCTTGGAATGGTCACTCCGGTTCACGGACCACCCGGAGTAATTTTTGTGACCATGTTGTGGGTCACCAATCCCAATTCCATCCCGGTTGAACGTCCACCAATACGATGGGAAAAACACGCCTCCCGGTCGGGTTCGATATCGTTTCTGGCCCGTCCGCGTCGTCCAAAACCTGCGATCCAGCGTGTATTCCCAGGTTCCGTCTTCTGCCCTCCTGGGATTTCCAGAACTGCGGGGTCCGCGCCACTGCGCCAACCTGGGAACGGGAATTTTTGCACCGGGAAACTCAATTTCGATTGACTGCACCAGGGGCCGCTCACCGAGCGACATCGCATCCTTGCTGTGGTTGGTCCCTCCGTAAATATTGACCCGGATTCGACCGCCCCCGAAATCCATCTGCTCATCATCTCCCTTGATAACCAGGGGAACGCTGATAAACGGGTAAACCCGGCGCCGGTCGTCTGACCGGTTTCTCTTATTGCCGTTGACTCCGCGATCAGCCGGCAAGGGCTCTCGCCGCGGTGCCAGGCGCTCTTTTGTCAACGACCAGAACCCGATTGTCCCACCCCAGGTAGCCGTGTGAGTGGCCTGCCCCAGGTTACCGATCCGTCCTCCCCGCCTCGAATTGCTGTTTCCATTATAGCAATCACCGGTGCTCTGCCAGACATCGTCCTTTAATTCGAAGTCAACCGGCTCGCCATCGACCGAGAATTTTTTCAATACCTCGACCTCCATCGTCATATCCTCATTGATCTGCGTCCAACCTTGCGACGGTGTGAACATTTCGAACAGCAGCGCAGCCTGAAGGCACCGTTCCTGTTCCTCCTCTTTCCAACTCAATTTTCGGGGCAACGCCTTGTTCTTGCCAAGGGCCTGTCCAGGCTGATTACTTCCAAGCAAGCCGAGAGGATATTGGGGCCGCTCTGGATCCTGCGGATGCGGACCTCCCGCATCGGCACAGCAGATGAACATAATTCCGGCCTCCGACACGGTGTAAAACCGCCCGAATCCTTTCGTCTCAATTTTCTCAATCTGGATCGGTACGACTTGCCCGTGTCCCGGATAACTGTCTCTCGACCATCTTCCCCGCCGACCATCCGTGAACTGGTCCTGTTTCCCTTTCTCCAACCAGTCTTTTTCCGAATACCCGAGCTTCGGCAAATTGTCATCGTAGAGATTCGTCGATCGAATGTAGTCAAAAATCTGCGTGAGCACCTGATCCCGATCCTCACCGAATTTTGCATCAAACCGCCCGCCGTATCCCGGGATCCGCTGCGAAGTCATTTCCTGCAGATACTTGAACAAATCCCGGTTTCTCGGGATCGTTTCAAAATCAGCAACCGGACTGTCTGCATCCCGTCTCTGGAAAAAATACTCCGCCTCGTTGACACCCTTCGTTCCGGTTCTCGCGCAAAAACGAATCAACTCGTCATAAACTGTTCGATGGGTTCCGTCGGAGGACTTCGCATCAACATGCGTCGGCCAGATGGAAACCCGGGGCTTGTTGAACAAATTGACTTCCGGCGCACGACTGTTTGCCGTCAGGAAAAACCGGCTCTGCTCCAGCATGATCCACGGATCCACCTTCGTATTCGGCAGCTGTGCGAATGCATCATACTGCGCCGGCCATCGAAACCGGGGCCGGTCCTCCACCTCGAACGAATTCAACTCCCGGCTGGCCATCAACAGGTAATCATCCACCGTCGGATACAGGTAATTCCGGTCCAACGTCAGCTCTTGAATTTGCCGCATGGCCAACGTCCCACCCTCCGATCCCCCCCAGGAAATCCGGGGTGCCAGTTCATAAATCAACTCCTTGTAGTCCGGCAGGACTTCCGGTAGCCCGGGAAACAGGACCGGACTCACTGCGGTCGTCGACGGGTGCCCCGGAAACCGCTGATACTCTTCCGCTGTCGGCTGCGACCACCCATACGCTCGATCATCAAATTCCTCGTCCCGATTCGTCCGGAACCTCCCTCTCGTAATCGGCGCCGGTCCGCCCGCCCTTGGTGTATCCCAGTAAGTCGGCTCCGAGGCGGTGTTGATATTGATTTTCGACGACTCATCATCTGCCCAAAATGCGATTCGTCCGATGATCGGGTCTTTCGGCCCGTGCGCAGAATTCGATAACGGTCTGCCATCCACCGGCACAAATTTTCCACTCCGGTCCAGCGTTCCAAGGGCACCGCTTTCCAGCACATACAACCACCGGACCGGCATTGGCAGCGTGTGACTTTTCAATTTCCCCATCGCCTCCCCCATCGGCCCCGGCTGCACATCGCTCGTCGTAAAATCAAAACCATCCACCCGCCGTTTCAATTTCGCATCCGGAGTCGCGATCGGAAAATGCGCCAGATCACCCCGAATCACCGGCTCATTCAAGTCCACCCACTGATCCGGATGATTCGCCCACGACCTCAGTTCCTCCGCATCCTCAAGCGCAAATTTCGCTTCGCTTTCCGATTCCACCATCCAATCATCCGAATACAGCTTGAATCCCGTGACAAAATTCCCCGATTGGTCGAACTGACGAATTCCACCCGGCTGACTCACCCACAGATAATCCGGATCATCCGTCGCGTCCCGAATCTGCGCCAATACCAAGTTCACCGCCCTCTCACTCAGGATTTGCACCTCCGTGCTGTCATTGTAATACGCCGACGAACGCAGCTCAGAGATCGAACTCGCCATGTACGCCAGCATCAAAATCGTCGCCAGCGACAAGATCATCAATGTCGAAACCAACGCTGCCGCCCGATGGCGGAACGGCCCCGTATTTCTGGCCTGATGGATCAATTTCACTTCCGAATTCGATATTCGCAGGAAGATAGATGAAATTACAATGTAAAGACAAGAGAATTTTGAGAATGCTTGAAAATTCGCTCGCAACCAAGTTGCTACAAAACCGGACCAATGGGCTCTGTTCTCGAACCAATTGACTCCACTTCGTTCCGAATCTGTTCGATCGTGCCAACGGATCAGCGCATCCAACCTTCGATCTTGTAATTTTCCTCCAGCAACATTCGCTCCGGTCCACCGGAATCCGGCTCGAACCAAACTTCAAATCGACCGCCGTAATACTGCCCCCAGTCGCCCTCGTAAATCGTGAACTGCGCGTTGGCCGGGAAAACCTCCGCCGGATCATTCGACCAGCCAACCCACTCAGTCGTCGATTTTTCCAGGCGATCCGCGGAAAGCCGTTCCCCCTTCGTAATTTCAAACGCCTTCAGATAAATCCGTCCGGGCTCGCCGGGATTGCAGCGGATTCGCGACCGGTAGATTCCGCCCTGGAACGCGTTTTCGATCTCAAACGATTCAAGACCGGGTTCACCCAATTCCGCCAGTTTCCCCGCCGGGTCAGCCAGCAATGCTGCAAATTCCACCTCCAATTCCAACAGCGCAGCTTTCGTCACGACTCGCTCGGCGGAAGCGGACTGCTCGAACAGACTGACGCCGAGATTTGGAGCGAATTCGAAAAACAAGTGGCAGGACTGCAGGCCGTTTCCCGGCGCCAGCTTCGGCCGAACCAGCTTGTTCGCCGGAAGTTTCTGGCTTCCGAGAAACGCCGGTTTCCCCGACAGCCCAATCATCGTTCGCGACTGAAATTTCGCTCCCGCTGTCGAAAAATCAGAGTAATACCCGTTTAACGATTTCGTCCATCGGCCACCTTCCTGCCACCGCCGCAGCGCGAATCGTTTCCCGCGATCCTCAAACACAAGCCAGGCCGGATGACAGGCCAGATATTGCTCCAACTCCGCGCGATGACTGCTGTTCAATTTCTCCAACGACGGAATTGACGCCGCCATCGCGTCATTCGATCCGCCCATTACTGCCGCAGCGGCGCGGATCGCTTTTTGAAACCGGTCACCGTCATTCAAACTGTCGTCGCGTGAAATTTCGCCCGGCTCTTTCAATGGAACGCCCGCCGGAAGCGAGAGTCCCGTCGCAAAGTCATCCTGGCCGTCCCAGTCGATCGAGGTAGCAAACGCGTATGCCAGGGCCGGAACCAACAAACCCAGTGCCATGAAAAAACAAATCATCGTCGCAATTCCTGCCGCGATCCTTTTTTTCACAAAAGCGATGATCGACATCACCAGCAGATAAATCACCCCGAGAGCAAACAGACCGAGAAAACACAGGCCAGGGATCGGGTCTTTCCCCAGCGGCGAGACAAACAGGATCAAACCAGAGATTGAGATCAGGAACGGACCCCACAACCGGAACCACTGGCGCCCTGCGAATGCCCTCGCGAAAAAGTTAGAATTGCTATCCATTCTACATCGTCATCATCGGGCATGAATCACCCGTGAACCGAGCATGAAATTTCGGTGAAAACAAACCAACAGGGTACGCTCGCCAAACCCACCGTGTTGGATCGGAAAGTCGATCAGCGCTTACCGCCGCGACGGCGTTTCACCTCAAGCATGGCGACCGATTTCATGATCGCTTCTTCGATCGCGGCACGATCTTCGTCGCCCAATTCATCTTCGAGAGATTTTTCAGCCCGCTCGAGCGCTTTTTGCACGGCGTCTTCGTCGATGTCAGATTCGCCAATGGCCAGATCCGTCAGCACGGAAACGTGCTGCAAACCGACTTCGACGATCCCGTTTCCGACCGCCAGCGCAGTTTCCTCACCGTCTTTCGTGTAGCGGAGCTCGCCCGGTTTCAATGCCGAAACCAACGGGGCGTGTGATGGCAGAATCCCCATTTCACCCTCGCTTCCCGGCACGACGACGGTGTCGACGTCGTCGGAAAACGTCTTCGCTTCGGGAGTTACGATTTCGAGTTTCATGGGTGACCGAAGATTTCTGCGGAAAGCGAATCAGGATTTCTCTACTGAGTCGATACCGGCCTTCATGTAGAAATTGTTTTCCGGCACAGTATCGTGCTTTCCGTCCAGAACTTCCGCGAAGCTCTGGACGGTTTCGTCGAGCGAACACTGCACGCCCTTGATGCCGGTGAAAACCTCCGCCACCGAGAACGGCTGGGAGAGGAATTTCTGAATTTTTCGGGCACGGAACACGGTCAGTTTGTCTTCCGGGTTGAGCTCGTCCATCCCGAGAATCGCGATGATATCCTGCAAATCTTTGTAACGCTGCAGCACCTGCTGCACGCCCCTTGCGACGCGGTAGTGTTCTTCGCCGACGATATCGGGTGCAAGCGCATTCGAGGTCGAAGCGAGCGGATCCACCGCCGGGTAAATCCCCAGCTCAGCGAGCGAACGTTCGAGAACGACCGTCGCGTCGAGGTGGGCGAAGGTGTTTGCCGGAGCCGGGTCAGTCAAGTCATCCGCCGGCACGTACACTGCCTGGAACGAGGTGATCGATCCGTTTTTCGTGGAAGTGATTCGTTCCTGCAAGCCCGCCATCTCCGTGGACAGCGTCGGCTGGTAACCCACCGCAGACGGGGTCCGGCCAAGAAGCGCGGACACCTCGGAACCGGCCTGCGAGAATCGGAAAATGTTATCCACGAAGAGCAACACGTCCTGGTTTTGCTCGTCACGGAAATACTCAGCCATCGCCAGCGCGGAGAGCGCTACACGAAGACGGGCACCCGGAGGCTCATTCATCTGGCCGTAAACCAGCGCCACTTTCGATTCGGCGAGGTTGTCCTGCTTGATGACGCCTGCCTCGGACATTTCCCAATACAAATCGTTTCCTTCCCGGGTCCGTTCACCGACACCCGCGAACAGCGAGTAACCGCCATGCTGCGTGGCGATGTTGTTGATGAGTTCCATGATGATGACGGTTTTACCGACACCGGCACCACCGAAAGCACCAACTTTCCCGCCCTTCGTGAACGGGCAGATCAAGTCGATCACTTTAATCCCAGTCTCAAGAATCTCGGTCGACGTGGACTGATCGACGAGAGCCGGAGCCGGACGATGAATCGGATAACGCTTCGTGGCATTCACAGGACCACGCTCATCGACGACGTCTCCAGTGACGTTGAAAATCCGGCCAAGCACTTCATCACCCACGGGCACGGAAATCGGAGCACCGGTGTTGGTGATCGGCATACCGCGCTTCAATCCTTCCGTCGTGGACATGGCCACGGCACGAACCCAACCGTCACCGAGGTGCTGCTGCACTTCGAGAACCAGTTTCGTATTCGCCCCGTAAAGCTCGTACTCGACCTCAACGGCGTTGTAGATTTCCGGGAGTGAATCGGCGTCGGAAAAGTCGGCGTCCACCACCGGACCGATCACCTGGACAATTTTACCAATGTTGCTCATGGCTGTGTTTTGGATTGCTTGAAATTGAAAGTATTATTCGAGCGCCTTCATGGCCGTGGTGATCTCCAGCAACTCTGCTGTGATCGCCGCCTGGCGCTGCTTGTTGTAGTCGAGAGTCAAATCTTTGATCATGTCGTTGGCGTTGTCCGTCGCGGCCTTCATCGCCACCATTCGCGCGGAATGCTCGGACGCCCGGTTTTCCAGCACCATCTGAAAGACCTGGTTGTTCACATACTGGGGCACCAACGTATCCAGCACTTTTTCCGGGCTCGGTTCAAAAATGTATCCACCGCCGGTGTCTGAGCTGCCGGCCTCAACTTGCTGGTCATCACCCATGCCGACGAAATCCTTGTCACGGCCAAGATCGATCGGGCGGATCGGCAACAGCGTCTCAATCATCGCATCCTGCTTGATCGTATTGATAAAGTTCGTGAAAGCGACTTTTACCGTGTCGAATTTGTTCTCGAGGAACTGCTCCATCAGGAACTCGGACACGATCTTTGATTCCGCATAACCCGCCGGATCGCCAATCTGGAAATCTGCCACGAGGTCTTTTTGCTGCCGGGAAATGGACTGTCGCCCCTTGTTTCCGACCGTAACGAATGAAGCTTTCGGACACTGGTCGGCGACCATCCGGAGAAGGTTGGTGTTGAGCGGTCCGCACAATCCTTTGTCCGTTGTGATCAACAAAACCAACTCGCGATCTCCATCTCTTTCTTCCAGGAGCGGATGCGAATCCTCGTTCGTCTGATCCTTCAAATTCACGAGAACTTTGTTCAGCAGATCGGCGTAGGGCCGACCGGAAATCGCCTGATCCTGCGCCTTTTTCATCTTCGACGCCGCCACCAACTGCATCGCCTTGGTGATCTGGGCGGTGTTTTTGACCGACTTAATGCGTCGGCGGATGTCACGAAGATTGGCCATCTGGGAAAAGGATCAGTGTCGGAATTTTGAATCGGATAGGGTTAGCTCAACGAACAGGCCCTTGTTGGATCGATGTTCGTCAGGAGGGCTTGTAGGTTGCTTTGAAATCTTCGATGGCGGACTTGAGGCCGGAATCGATTTCTTCGGACATCGCTTTTTCGTCGCGAATCTTGCCGAGAAGATCGTCTTTCCGGGTCTCAAGGTATTCCTGCATCTTGAATTGGCAGTCTTTTACGCTTTCGACCGGCACATCGTCAAAATATCCGTTTTGCATGGCCCAGAGCAGGCAGACTTCCATTTCCATGGAAAGCGGGCTGTACTGTTGCTGCTTGAACAGTTCCACGATCCGCTCACCTCGGGCGATCTGAGCTTTCGTCTTCTCATCCAAATCGGAACCGAACTGGGCGAAGGCCTGCAGCTCACGGAACTGAGCGAGGTCAAGCTTCGTAGTGCCGGACACTTTCTTAATCGCTTTCGTTTGCGCCGCAGAACCAACCCGGGAAACAGACAGACCCACCGAAATCGCGGGACGAATCCCCTGATAGAACAAGTCGGTTTCCAGGTAAATCTGACCGTCGGTGATGGAAATCACGTTCGTCGGAATGTAAGCCGAAACGTCACCGGCTTGTGTTTCAATGATCGGCAGCGCCGTCAGCGAACCATCGCCATTTTCGTCGGAGAGACGGGCGGAACGTTCCAGCAGTCGGGAGTGGAGATAGAAAACGTCACCGGGATAGGCCTCACGACCGGACGGGCGGCGCAGCACGAGCGACACCTCACGGTAGGCAACCGCGTGCTTGGAAAGGTCATCGAACACGATCAGCGCGTCCATTCCCTGGTCCATGAACCACTCACCCATCGAGCAACCTGAATAGGCCGCGAGATACTGGTTGGTGGCCGGATCGGAAGCGGTTGCGGAAACAATCGTGGTGTATTCCATCGCTCCGTTTTCTTCCAAAACCTGGATGGTCCGGGCGACGTTGGCCTGTTTCTGGCCAATCGCGACGTAGATACAATACAGTGGCTTGTGATCCTTCAGTGTGCCTTCCTCGGCGGCCTTGTTCTGCTTCGCCTGGGAAATAATCGTGTCAATCGCGACGGTGGTTTTTCCGGTCGAACGGTCACCAATAATCAACTCCCGCTGACCCCGGCCAACCGGAATCATGGCATCGATCGGCAGAATCCCGGTCTGCACCGGCTCGCCAACGGACTGACGGGGAATGATGCCCGGAGCAATTTTTTCCACCGGATAATGATCTTCAGCGTTGATTTCGCCTTTGCCGTCAATCGGACGACCGAGCGCATCAACTACGCGGCCCAGCATCGATTTTCCGACGGGGACCTGCAAAAGTTTGCCGGTCGTTTTGACTTCGTCACCCTCCTTAATCTCGCGGCCTTCGCCGAGAAGAATGCAACCGACTTCGGTTTCCTCAAGGTTCAAGGCCAGACCATAAACGCCACCGGGAAACTCGACCATTTCGTTGAGCATCACGTCGCTGAGGCCTTCGACTTTGGCCACGCCATCACCCGCTTCGCGGACAACTCCGACGTTCGATTTCGAAACCGACGTTTTTAACGACGCGATTTCGGATTCCAGTTCCTGAAGGATATTGCTCATGTCTTTCTAAGTTGAAAGGTTTCGGTGTTCAGTTTTCAGATTCTCAATTACTTAAATTTTTCTTCCAGCCGGGCGAGGCGCTCTTTCACCGAGCCATCCCACACGTCCGACCCGACTTTGATCCGCATTCCGCCGAGCAAATCAGGATTTACCCGAAATTCAGTCGTCAGCTGCGCGCCGTATTTGGACTTCAAATCGGACTCGACGCTTTCCATCATCGAAGACCCCAATTCAGAAGCGCATTCGATGACGGCGTGGTTTTTCTCCAGCTCCAGGCGGACAAGGCGCCAGTATGCCTCGATCACCCCGAGATAACCCCGCGGCTTCTCGTCGTTCAGCGTTTTGACCACCTTGCGCACGATGGCCGCGTCAATCGCCCCGTCTTTTCCGACGGTGGCTTCGAGCAGTTTTCGCGCGGTGCGCTGGGCCTCTTTGCTGGACTTCATTCAGTTCGTTTAAAAATTTGTCTTCGCTTGTTTACAGGGCGACCTGACCGGCGGTTTCTTCGTTGATTCGCTTCTGGTCTTTGTCGTCCAATACCTTGCCTGTCACCTTGGAAGTCGTGTCAATCACCAAACGACCGAAATCACGCTTCAATTCACCAAGCAGGCGCTCGTGCTCGAGTTTGGCTGCCTCCTCTGCGTTTTGCATGATTTTTTGCGCTTCGGAAATTGCTTTCTGTTTCTCTTTTTCCCCAATCGCTCCGGCGCTTTCACGGGCCTCGCTAATGAGCCGTTCGGCATCCTTGTTCGCCTCATCCAGCATCGCCTGAACCTTCTGCTCGGCCTGCTCCAGATCGGATTTGATCTTGGTGAGATTTTCTTCGCCTTCCGCAATGCGTTCGCGGCGGGCTTCCAGCATTTTCGTTACGGGGCCGAAGGCGTATTTCTTCAGCACTGCGTAGACAATGAGAATGATGATCACCTGGGACAAAAATGGCCCAAGCTTCAATCCAAATGTTTCGAGAATTCCTCCCATTATACTGGCTGGTTAAAATTGAAAAATTGCTGTCGTTATTTTCGAAAGGAAGTGTCCTGCGGGAGATTTTTTACGTCTCCCGCAGGCCACCAAATGATTTAGCCTTGCAGCGCCATCAGGAGACCGTAAATCGCGATCGCTTCCGCGAGCGCCATTCCGATAATCCCGATCGTCAGAATCTGACCGAACGCACCGGGGTTCCGTCCGACAGACTGGGCAGCACCCAGGCCGACGAGACCAACACCGATACCGGCACCCGCACCGGCAACACCGAGCGAGAAAAAGCCGTTGAATCCGGCGGAAGCTTCAGCAAGAAGAGGCATGAGAGACATCATGGTTTGAATCCTTTCGTATTTTAACTTGTGGTTTTGTTTCTTTCCGTCACCGCCCACTCACACGGATGGTCCCGATGACAAAATTGGATTTCTAAAAATTGATCAGTGTTCCTCTTCGTGAGTCGTGGAGAGTTGCACATACACCGCGCAAAGCAGGGTGAAAACGATCGCCTGCAACAGGCCGACCAGGATTTCCAAAAAGTAAAACGGCAAGGGCGCAACAACGGAGAGTATGAACTGCAACCAGCCCGCCTCGATTCCGAGGGTTTTGCCGATTCCACTCATCGCCGCAAGGAGGCTTTCCCCGGCAAAAACGTTTCCAAAGAGTCGGAACGAGAGCGAGACGGGTCGAAATGCAATTGAGATAATCTCAATCACACCGACGAAAAGAAAGATCGGAATCAGCAGGTATTTGATAACGCCCTGCAGACCGCCTTTTGGACCGAAGGTGTGAACCAGGAATCCCCACACGCCAATTTCGCGAACCGTAACCCATGCCCAAACGACCATGAACACCAGCGCCAGCGCGAGAGTGAAATTCAAATCCGCTGTCGCCGGACGAAGCAGGCCCGTAAATTCAGCCGCGTCCTTTTTAATCAGAAGCGGAGCTGCCATATCGGCCTTGTCTCCACCAAATCCGATCGTTCCCACACCGGGAATCAAGCCGAACCAGTTGGAGACCAGCACAAAAATGAAAATCGTGGCGAGTAGCGGGAACACTCGCGGTGCGACATGTTTTCCGACAATTCCCTCTACCTGCCCGTATACAAACTCGACGACGAATTCGACGAGGTTTTGCTTTTTTCCCGGAACGGTCGCCATTTTCTTCGTGGCCATTCGCGTGAACCAAAGCACGAGCAGCATGACAAATACCGCGACAAACAGTGAGTTGGTAAACCAGCCGAGACCGGGCAAGGGCTCAGGTGCGATGTGACCACCCGCAGCCAAAATGGCTCCGGTTTGGAAATTCGACAGCAAATCGGCTGACAGGTTGAAATCCATCAAAAACAAGCGGGATACGGGGAAACAAGACCGCGTTCAACGGGGATTTAAGACGCCTTTAATTCAGGCGCAACCCGAATTTGTGAAAAATTTCACAAAGTCCCGTCAACCTCCCATCCTCAGGGAGTTAAAACACCTCCCGATAGCCAGTGATATCCGATCTGATCAATCCCTGCCCTGTATTTTCTCAATTTGATTCCAGTGATGGGAGATCGAACAGACAAGGTAGGATTGTCGAAACAACCTCGTTTGTTCGTTTCAGCAGTCCTACCCGAATCTGATTTTAGATTGGAGGATGGACAACCCGTTCGGGTTTCGATATTCTAGCTGTTATGGGTCATGCCAACGGAATTAAAACCCAAAAAATCTCGCGGGGGAAAAAGAAAAAGCCATCTCCATCTTCCCGCCCGCGGAAAAAGGCATCGCTCAGTTACCTGCAATCAGTGATCGACAATTTGCCGGTCGCTCTGTTCGCAAAAGACGTCACTGACGATTTCCGGTTTATCCTTTGGAATAAAAAGCAGGAATCAATCACCACCCTTCCGCGCGAGAAAGCACTCGGAAAACGTGACCACGAGATTTTCTCGGCAGAATCTGCCGATTATTTTCGCGAAGTCGATGAAGCGGTTGTGAAGCGCGGAAAAATCGCAGAGATCCCTGAGGAAATTATCGACACAGAGGAAGGCGGGGAAGTTTACCTCCGAACGGTAAAGGTCCCGATCCAGGATTCCGAAACCGGGCATTCCCTCCTGATTGGGATCAGTGAAGACATTACCGACCGGGTCAAAGCACGGGAACAGCTCGAGCGCCTCAACCAAAACCTTTCAGAAAAAAACCGCGAACTGGAATCTACCCAACTTCAATTAATCCAGGCAGAGAAACTGGAATCCATCGGTCGACTGGCTGCCGGTGTGGCACACGAGGTCAAAAATCCACTCGCGCTTTTATTGATGGGCGTGGAATACATTTCCAGCGGTATCGATCCGGACGATCCGAATCTCGAAGTAATTTTATCTGAAATGAACGAGGCGATCGAGCGGGCAGATCAAATTGTCCGCGGCCTCGTCGACTTTTCATCGGATCGGCAACTCACCCGCGAGGAAACCGATCTCCAACCGTTGATCGAGCATGTTTTGCTGATGACGCGCCACGAATTGACCCGCGGCTCCGTCAAGGTCTCTGCGAAATTTCAGAAAGATTTGCCCAAACCCCTTTTGGACTCACGGAAGTTTGAGCAGGTCCTCATCAACCTCATCCTGAACGCGATTCACGCAATGGCCGAGTCGGACAATGCATCGGAACTCAGCATCAAGGTTACCTCCAAGACTCTCGATAAAGTGGAATTGAACGAAGGCGCCCGAACTGCCCGGCGGTTCCGAAAAGGGGACACCGTGATTTACATCGACGTCAAAGACACGGGAACCGGAATCTCGAAAAAGAATCTCGAAAAGATCTTCGATCCGTTTTTTACAACCAAGGCAACCGGGCATGGCACCGGCCTTGGACTTTCCGTGGTTCGAAAAATCGTGGAGTTGCACGACGGCGAGATTTCCATCCGGAACAGGCTGATCACCGAGGGGGCTCATGCGCGAATCACGTTGGTCGCGCCACGCCGCGACGGATAGGGAATGTTTGACAATGTCCTGACTTATCAGCGATACTCCGAAAACACGATACAAATGGCGACCAAAGTCCTGGCAATTGACGACGAATCCGGCTTCACCCGGCTCTTGAAACTCAACCTCGAAAAAAACGGCGAATACGAGGTTCGCGTCGAAAATGATTCCAGCCTGGCACAGACCGCCGCGCGGGAATTCAAACCCGACGTAATTCTGCTCGATCTTGTTATGCCCGGGCTCGACGGAGGCGACGTATCCGCCCTGTTTCAAGGTGACCCCCTGTTGAAAGACATCCCGATTATCATGCTCACCGCGCTCGTTTCCCAGGGCGAAACCAGTGAAGACGCAGTGGCAATCGCGGGCGGACGACCTGTATTGCCAAAGCCGGTCAAAATGGAAACTCTGACCGCCTGCATTCACGAAGTCCTCGACGCGGCGGCGGAATAAGTCGTTCCTTTCACGCTTCGGGAATCCGTCCCGAAAGGTCCTCCCACGAACCAACAGGGTTGGCTTGGCGAATTCACCCTGTCGAATCGATTTTCAGCCGGAACAAAAATTAACCCACCATTTGGAATGGGATTCGGGTAATTTTTGGCCTGATAACCCCCAAAAACCTCAAATAATTATAAAAATTTGGTAAAATCCTTTGAATATTTAAGAAATCTTAATAATCTGTCGGTAGTTCTGATTTTAGCAATCAATCTCGTAATTCTGGAAATTCAATATTCCAATTCGGGCGTCAATCAGAAACCGGGTATGCGCAAGCACCCCTCAAATCCTCAATCCCCGCAGATTCAAGGTTTCGCCGACAAAAATCAGGCGATCGACCAGTGGCGGTAGCTTGCCTGGAGTTTCTGAAAATTCACCTAACCTTCCGGTTTCATGTCCAGCCACGAACTGATCGACGCCTTTTCCCATCAGCGGATCCTTGTGCTGGGTGATGTGATGCTGGACTGGTTTATCTGGGGGAACGTCTCCCGGATATCCCCCGAAGCACCCGTCCCCGTGGTGGAAGTGCAGCGCGAAAGCCGCTACCCCGGTGGAGCTGCCAACGTCGCCCGCAACATTACCCCGTTTGGTGCGAAAGTGGGTCTCGCCGGTTTATACGGCCCTGACCCGAACGGCAATTTGCTCCTCGGAACTCTCGCTGAGGCGGGCATCGATACAGATTTCCTGATCGAAAAAGTAACTTTTCCGACGATTACCAAAACACGGGTCGTCGCCAAACATCAGCAGGTCGTCCGAATTGATCGCGAGAAAAAAATCGGTCTGACGCCGACCGAGGAAGCAGCATTAGTCGAAGGAATCGCCGCGGCCGTGGATGACCTGGACGGGATTATTATTGAGGATTACGGAAAAGGGCTGATTTCACAGAGCCTCGCGGAAAAGGTGATTGCGGTGGCAGGAAACGCCAACCTGGTCGTGACGGTCGACCCGAAACCGGGGAACCCAGTTGACTGGAGCGGAGTGACCTGCGTAAAGCCAAATCGGAATGAGACCTTTGAAGCGGCCGGGATCGAAGATGAAAACCGCAATGAATTTCTCGAACCGCTGGACGATGAACCCCTGCTTGCCGCGGGAAAATCGCTCGTCGCAAAATGGGAAAGCGATCACCTTCTGGTAACCCTTGGCGAACTCGGCATGCTGCTGTTTTCGGGTGATGCAGACCCGGTTCACATCCCGACGAAAGCCCAGGAAGTGTTCGACGTATCCGGTGCGGGTGACACGGTGATTGCGATTTTTACGATGGCACTTTGCGCCGGAGCAACCGCGAAGAAGGCCGCGGAAGTTTCAAATCTCGCCAGTGGGATTGTCGTAGGAAAACTGGGCACTACACCGATCGAACGCGACGAACTTGCCGCTGCTCTCTCTGCTGAATCATGAATCACGCCGACGTCATTTCCAAAACGATTGCCGATCACGCTGCCACGGTGGAGCGCTTTCGCGAATCCTGTTCCGAAACCATCGCGGCCATTGCAGACCGGGTGATCGATTCGCTCCGGGCGGGCGGAAAGATCTGCTTTTTTGGTAACGGCGGATCAGCCGCGGATTCGCAACATTTCGCCGCGGAATTCGTGGTCCGCTTTACGCGCGAACGCCGCGCCCTGCCCTCAATCGCGTTTACCACCGACACTTCGATTTTAACGGCCGGGGCGAATGATTTCGGATACGAGTCGGTTTTTGCGCGGCAGGTCGAAGGCCTGTGCGGTCCCGACGATGTTGTTGTCGGACTCTCCACCTCCGGCACCAGCAAGAATGTCGTGGCCGGCCTTGAAGCTGCCAGGAACATGGGAGTATCGACTGTTGCTTTTACCGGGGAAAACCCGGCCCGCTGTGGCGAATTGGCTGACCTTTCCTTGTGTGTCCCGTCGGATGTCACGGCCCGAATCCAGGAATGTCACCTGATTGCCGGGCACCTGATTTGCGATTTGGGCGAAGCCGCCTTCGCCGATTCCTGAAACCTGTTTTCGAACCAACAGGATCTGTTTCCCGAACCAACCCTGTTGGTTCGTCTGAATGAGTACTCTCCTTCATCGATTTCCGATGCTTCGAAGCATCGTCTCCAACTTCGGTTGGCGAATGGCCGAGCGCATCGTAGCGGTATTTTTTTCCATCCTCGTCGGTGCCTGGGTCGCCCGATATCTCGGCCCGGATTCCTTCGGCGTGCTCGCCGCCGCCCTGGCGATCGTGGGGCTGATTTCTGTTCTGCCCTTTCTCGGCCTGGAGCGAATCCTGGTGCGGGAACTGGTCGAGAAACCGGCGGAAGAGGAAGGTGCAATTCTCGGAACGGCAGCGGTGATGACCTCGCTGGCAAGCGTGGCGGGCCTCGCGATCACAGCAGGTGTCATCTGGAGTTTTCCAGCCACGAACGAACTGCGCTGGACGACCCTGCTGATTGCCTCCTCGTTGATTGGAACGCCCGCGATGGTTGTCCGGGCCTGGTTCGAGAAAGAGTTGCAGGGAGACCGCGATGCTGTTGCGGGCATCCTCGGAC
>JABDJT010000304.1 GCA_013003335.1 Verrucomicrobiales bacterium
GCCAAGAACGTGATCTTCATTTTCTGCTACGGCGGTCCCAGCCACATCGACACGTTCGACTACAAGCCGTCGATGTACGGCATGGACGGCAAAACGATCGACGTGAAAACCTTTGGGCGTGGCGGCAAGAAAAACCAGGGCCGCATCGTCGAGCCGAAATGGAAATTCAAGCAGTACGGCGAATGCGGAAAATGGGTCTCCGACCTGTTCCCGAATGTCGGCACCTGCGTCGACGACATCGCCTTTCTCCACTCCATGACCGCCGATTCGCCGATCCACGGCTCGGCGCTGCTTATGATGAACTGCGGTTCCGTCATTTCCGGCAAGCCTTCGCTCGGTTCGTGGGTGAATTACGGCCTCGGCTCGGTGAACGAAAACCTGCCCGGTTATGTTGTCATGCTCGATGAAGCCGGCGGCCCGATCTCGGGCGCGAAAAACTGGACCTCCGGTTTCATGCCCGCCAGTTACCAGGGAACCGTGTTCCGCTCCAAAGGCGATCCGATTTTGAACCTCCAGCACGTCAACGGCATGGAGCGCGATGAACAGCGCATGCTGATCGATTCGCTGAATCACCTCAACCAGGGGCACATGGCTGACCGTTTCGACAACACGAATCTCGCCGCCCGCATTGCCAGCTACGAGCTTGCCTACAAGATGCAGTCGACTGCGCCCGAGGCGATCGATCTCGAATACGAAGACGTCGAGACGCAGGAACTTTACGGGATGAACGATCCGAAGACCGAGAAATTCGGCCGCAAAATGCTACTGGCCCGCCGTCTCGTCGAACGCGGCGTCCGATTCATCCAGGTTTACTCCGGCGGCGCCCACAACGACCAGAACTGGGACGCCCACGGTGACCTCGAGAAAAATCACAACCTGCACGCCGGCGCGACTGACAAGCCGGTGGCCGGACTTCTGAAAGACCTGAAACGCCGCGGCATGCTCGACGACACCCTCGTCGTCTGGGGCGGGGAATTTGGCCGCCAGCCGACTGCCGAATACAAGGAGGGAACGGGCCGCGACCACAACAGCTACGGCTTCACGATGTGGATGGCCGGAGGCGGCGTCAAAGGCGGCATCAGCGTTGGTCAGACCGACGAACTCGGTTCCGCCGCCGTCGAAAACCGCTACCACGTGAAACATCTCCACTCCACGATCCTGACCCTGATGGGTCTCGATCCGAACAACCTGAGCTTTTTCCACGGCGGCCTCGATGAAAAACTCGTCGGTGTCGAAGGCGCCGAGCCGATCCGCGAGGTGATTGCGTGATTCAGGCGCGGCCCGAAGCCAGGCAAAGCGCCCCGACGATCCCCGCCTGCTGGCCGAGCCCGGGCGTCACGAGATACTCCGTCATCGGCGGCAGATTATCCCAGTAGTCGCCGGCGATTGCGGCAAATTCCGTCCGCACGGATTCGATCAGACTTTCCTGCTGCAGCACTCCGCCGCCCAAAATAATCACGTCCGGCGACCACGCAGCCGTCAGGTTCATCGCGCCATGGGCGAGGTATTTGGCCTCCAATTTCCAGGCGGGGTGATCTGCCGGCAATTCCGTCGCTGGTTGATCCCAAAGCCGGGCCATGGCCGTTCCGCTGGCGCGGCCTTCAAAACAATTTTCGTGAAACGGGCAGGCACTTCCCGGATTCGGCACCTCAAATTCCGCATTGAAATCCGGAACGACAGTGTGCCCGATTTCCGGGTGCATGCGCCCGTGAATCGGCTTCCTCTCGTGTAGAAACCCGCCGCCGATCCCCGTTCCGACGGTGACGTAGCACACGTTCGCTTTCCCCTGCCCCGCCCCGAATTTCGCTTCGCCCACGGCAGCGGCATTTACATCCGTTTCGAACGAAATCGGCGAATCGTCCCCGAATTCCGCGCGGAGCGCTCCCACCAAATCCGCACCGGCCCAGCCAGCCTTGGGCGTTGTCAAAATCCGACCGAATTCCGGTGAATCGGGGTTCAACTCCGCCGGACCGAACGTGCCGATTCCAATCGCGGAGACCGGGCCGTTTTCCCGGAAAAACCCGACCATTCTTGCGAGCGTCTCGTCGGGGTTCGTTGTGGGAAACCGTTCTTCGACCAACGGCTGATCCGGCTCGCGGGCAATCGCACAGACAAACTTTGTGCCGCCGGCTTCGACGCCGCCGAGAAGTGGAAGGTTTTCCATTGGAACGAATCAACAGGGTCTGTTCGGCGAATCAACCCTGTTGGGTCGAAAAATTGCATCAGACTGAGAGGAAATTCGCTGGCGGATCTGAAGTGCTGCGTGATATTCGCGCCTTCATGAAATTGACGATTATCGGCTCCGGCTACGTCGGGCTCACGACAGGAGCGTGCTTCGCGGAAGTGGGGCACGAAGTGATATGCGTGGACAACAACGAGGAAAAAATCAAAACGCTTCTCGCAGGCGATATTCCGATCTACGAACCGGGCCTAGCGGACATTGTCACGAAAAATGTGGCGGCGGGTCGCCTGAAGTTCACGACCGATACGCCGGAGGGCGTTGACCACGGGGACGTGGTTTTCATCGCCGTGCCGACTCCGCCGAATCCGGACGGATCGGTCGATCTGAAATACATCGAAAAAGTCGCCCGCGAAATCGCCCCGGCGATCCAGGATTACAAGGTGATCGTCGACAAATCGACTGTGCCGGTAAAGACGGGCGAGAAAGTGACGGAAACGATTTCACGGTATGCGCCGGAGGCGGAATTCGACGTCGTTTCCAACCCGGAATTCCTGCGGGAAGGCTGCGCGGTAGCGGACTTGATGAACCCGGACCGGGTTGTGATCGGCGCCAACAGCGACCGGGCTATGGCACTGATGCAGAAAATTTACGAGCCGTTTCACGCGCCGGTTTTGGCCACGGACATCAACAGCGCGGAATTGATCAAGCACGCCGCGAATTCGTTTCTCGCCCTGAAAATTTCCTACATCAATGCCGTTTCCGCGATTTGCGAAGCCAGCGGAGCGGACGTCGAACTCGTCGCCGAAGGCATCGGGATGGACAACCGGATCGGGCGCGCATTCCTGAATGCAGGCCTCGGATACGGCGGCTCCTGTTTTCCGAAAGACATCGCCGCTTTCATCGCGATCAGCGACGACCTGGGCGTGCCGTTCACGCTGTTGAAGGAGGTCGAGAAAATCAATCGCGATCAGCTCGACCGTTTCGTGAAACGGATTCGGGAAAAACTCTGGGTGCTGGAAGACAAGGAAGTCGCGGTCTGGGGTCTCGCCTTCAAGCCGGACACGGATGACACCCGCAGTTCGGTGGCGATCGAACTGGTCGAAAAACTCGTAGCCGAAGGTGCGAAGGTCCGGGCCTTCGATCCGAAAGCGATGGAGCATGTCAAAAATTCACCGCTCGGCGAAAAAATCACGCTGTGCGACAGCCCGGAAGCCGCGGCTGATGGAGCCGAAACGCTCATCGTCGCGACGGAATGGCCGGAGTTCGCCAGCGCCGATTTTTCCTCGATCCGCGACAAGATGATCGCGCCGGTGGTCTTTGACGGCCGGAATCTGCTCGATCCGAAGACGATGGAGAAACTCGGCTTCGAGTATCACGGCGTGGGCCGTGGGCGTCCGGCGGAAGCCTCCTGATCAGGTTGTCACTGGCGTACGATGCACCGGTCCCGGGACGGGGCTGGGTGCGAAATCGGCCGGGACGCCGGGGAAGTTTTCCTCCTTGAACTTGTCCCAGTTGCGCCGCGTTTCCTCGGAAACCAGCTCGGCCATTTCCTCCATGCACTCGATGCAGATCATGCCGGAATCGAGCATGTCATTGGCCTGGCAAATCCCGACGAGGCTGTACTCGTCTCCGCGAGCCTGGTCGCGGGTGCGTTCGCAAAGATTGCAGTCGTTGAAACCGGAAACATTCCGGAATCGCTCCGCCTGGAACTTGTTGAGCCGCTTTTTGGATTCTTCGGACGTCTCGTCCATCATGGCTTCGAGGCAGGGAAAACAGAGCGCGTATTCCATGAGCACCTCGCCCTTCTTGAAGAGCTTGGAAACACGGTAGCCTTCGTCGAATTCTGGCAGCGACTCGCCGCAACGGGTGCAAATTCGAAACGGGCGCTCTTCGTAAAACGAGTAGAGAACCTCGGGGATCGGCTCGCGGGGAATTTCAATTTCGCCTTCTTCGTTCTCCATGTCTCGTGCGGAAAATCACCATTTGGGTGTTTGTCAGGATATTTTACAAATTCACTTCGGTTTCGTCCAGCCTTCGTTCCAAAGAATGTGGGTCCCGCTCTTGCCCGGGACAACGATATCTTTCCAGCCGTTGCCGTCCATGTCGGTGACGCGAATTTGCAGTCCAATCCCGGGACCTTCGCCCGCCGGTGCCTGCGAGATCACGTTCTTTTTCCAGGACTTGTTTTCCTTGTTCCAGTCAAAATACAACACCACCGTCGGATCCTCCGCGCCCGGGTCTCCGCCGGAGTGAGCGTAATACCGCTTACCGGTGATCAGTTCCGGCGCACCGTCGTTGTCGATGTCCTCCCAGGCCATGGTGTGCGCCTGGGAAAATTTCTTGTCGATCAAGTGCTGGCGAAAGGTCAGGGTTCCGTCGGACTGTGGCTCCAATTGCTCTTCCCAGTAGAGCCCGTAGTTGTGGCCGTCCGCCCAGATGATGTCGTTATCGCCGTCTTCATCCAGATCCAGGATCAAGACCGGGCAGCTCGCATGCGGCAGGGTGAAATCCTTGTGCCATTCCCACGGCCCGGAAAAATGGCCGTCCTTCGGGCATTCATACCAGCCGTTGGTGAAAATGATGTCCTGTTTTCCATCGCCGTTGAGATCGCCGAATCCAATCCCATGTCCCTGACCGCTCTCGTTGACGATGTGAGCCTTGAGCGCAGGCGAGCCGTCTTCATTTTTGTCAAACCGCCAGATCACCATCGGATTGTTCACGTTCCACGAAGCCTCCAGCCACTCGGGTTTTCCGTCGTCGTCGATGTCGTGCAGAAAGGTCGCCTCGTGGTGCTTCGTGCCCGTGTCACAGAGAACGTGTGACTTCCAGCCTTCCTCTGAATCATAAGTCGCCGGATCATTTTCATACCAGCGAATCTCCGGAAGGGTGAACGCCCCGGCCACGATATCGAGATCACCGTCGCCATCGACATCGTGCAAATACTCCGAGTTGTTCTGGAT
>JABDJT010000332.1 GCA_013003335.1 Verrucomicrobiales bacterium
GATCCATCGTGGAGATACGGCGCTGTGGCCCATGCGTCGCGGAGGGTTGGGGTATCCAGAGCGGTGAGAGGTCCTCCGAGAACCTGGCCGGAGGACGGCTTGATCGTTCCGACATCATGCAGCACGCCGGGAGCAGAGTCGGTATATCGCGGTCCACCGTGACATTCGGCGCAGTTCTTCAGTTGAAACACGAGCTTGCCCGCTTCGGCCGCCGGGGAAAGTGTGCCGGGGTTCGGACGATTCGGGCTGGGATCGAACTGGTTCAGCGATCCGACAAACGTGGCCAATGCATCGAGGTCGGAGGACAACCCGGTTTTCGGTGCACCGAGTGGATCGCTGGTCGCGGCAAACTGCGCGGCGGTGAGAAATCCGACGCCGGCCGGTAGATCACGGATTTGGTTTTCGAAATCCTGCACCTCGTCAAAATTCGCCGTCCAGTGCACCGGTCCGTGGCCGGTTCCCGCGCGGCCGCGGAGGTTGATGGTGTTTCGCAGGCCTTCGCCAAAACCGGTCAGGTCCCAGACGCGGCCATCGTGCGTACCGTCGTTGTGGCAGGAAGCGCAGCTGATGTATTCCTGCAACGCGAGACGGTTGTCCTGCGAATCATGGAAGAGCTGCTTCCCGAGCAACACGGTGGGATCGAGTTTCTCCGAGGAAACCGCCGGCAGCACGGCCAACTCGGTGACCTCCTGTGTGCCCTCATGGATCAGGGCGGAGCAATCGAACACCGACACGCTGCGATCCAGGAAATTGTGAACGAAGAGACGATTGCCGTCGTCCGAAACCCCGATTCCCCGCGGGCAAAATCCGACATCGAACCGGAACAGTTCCGCGTTCGAATAGGCATCGACGACGGCAACAGCCCGGCTCGGTTCAAGGGCGACAAAGACGTGCGCCCCGAACGGACCAAAGGCTGCATAGCTGCCAAACCCGGCATTATCGTGGTCAAGCCGGGCCGGGTAATCCTCCGCTTCAGACGTGAGATCGATTTTTGAAAGGATACTGCGAACGGCGGTGTCGTGCGTCAATCCGTTGCCGTCCCGAAGGACACCGCGCTTGATGTTGTCCTGCTTCGACGGCACCCAGGCTGCTGTTCCGTCCGGCGAAATCGCGGCTGGGCCGAGGTAATTGGGAATCCCGCGCCCGGCATCGGAGGCGTCCGGTTTATCGCTGTGACGGAGAATGATCGTTCCGGTTTCCGTGAAGGTCCCGGCATCGATTTTCACGACCTCGCCGCCAACGGAAAGCGGTGTGGAAACCGCCGCTGTCCCCTCACCCGGCAGCGGAGGCGTGATAAACCGGCTGACGAAAATTCGGGAATCATCGTGATTCATCGCGAGGCCCCGCACATGCTGTCCGAGATCGAGCGCGGCGCTAATCGTCCGGGCAGCCGCATCGATTTTCAGCAGTTTCCCGCCCGCTTCGAGAGTGACATACGCATTCTGCGCGGAGGAATCGAAAACCAGGCCATGTGTCAGTGAGCCGGATGGAAGTGGAATCGTGGTCGTTTCGGTGAGCGTGCCGGAATCGAGAATGCTGATCGAAGATCCCCGCTTGTTCGTCACCCAGATTTCCGTCCCGGGTCCTTTCGCAATGGCCGAAGGCTGCACGCCAACCGGAATTTCGGCCAGCTTGGCATTCGTCCCCGCATCATGAACCGTCACCGTGTCGTTGTCCGGATTCACATTCCAGACCCGGCCATTTTCGATCAGGATCGGGCCGGACTGTCTCGGTTTCCCGGCGGTCAACGTCCCGTGCACGACCTGGGTGAACGTATGCGTCACGGAACTGCCATCCGCGTTTTGCGCCGTCACCGTGATTTCATAGCGACCGGGAGCGGCGTAGGTGTGGGAGGTATTCGGGTCGTTCGTATTCACCACGGGCGTGCCATCGCCGAAATCCCAGGCAAATGTCGGGTTGGTTCCCCCGGTTACCGTGAGCCCCAGCCCGACGGCATTTCCGGAGGCCTGTGGTCCGGCGTGAATTGTCGTGATTTCCAGGGCGGGATTGACCGTCAGCGAAATCGATTCGCTGTCCGAAGCACCGAAAGCATCCGTCGCCGTGATTGTCACAGGAAACGTGCCGGGATTGGGCGTCTGGCCTGTGATCTCGCCGGTGTTGCCGCCCATCCCGAGCCCGGTCGGCAAGCCCGTCGCGGAATACGTCACGGGGTCGTTTTCCGGATCGGTCGCCGAAACGGACAGGGTCACCTGCGCGTCTTCGGTGACGGAGAGATCGCCCACCGGTGCGAGAACGGGCGGTTCGTTCGGTGGCTGACCGGTTTTATAGGGCGAAAGATTCGCTCCGGGAATCACCTGAATTCCCGCGATTCCCGGACCTTCCCAGCCGACTGACAAATGATCCCCACCGCCCTGCTCCTTGTGCAACGCGCCGATATAATATTTCTTCCCCGCCTCCAGGAAAATCTGGTTCGACTGCTGTTCGGGAAATTTGTTCCAGGCACGGTGCGCGGTCCATCCCGGAACCGATGCGACCAGGGCTGAGTTCTGGTCGTCCTCGTCCGGACTGACCCACAACTCCGCGGTGTCATCCGCAGCAATATAAAACCGGTAGTTTCCCGTCACCGCCGGGTGCACAAAACCGCGCATCGATGTGCCATAATCTTCCTCCCAGGAGATGGGGGCCTCGAACAGCGTCGGAAAATCAGTGCCATCCGGATTGCCGGGAAAATCGGGGTCGCTGGTCAGATCAGCCACGGTGAAACCTGTAATTTCAGTCCACCATTCCCGCAAAATCACACCCTGCTCGCTGGGCAGGACCGTCAGCAAAAATGACATCGTTCCTGTTCCGTGAACCTGGTCGTCGGCTGTCACCGTGACTGGATAGGATTGCGCCGGACCGGTCGGTATCCCGGCAATCGAGCCGGTTGCAGGATCGATACTAATTCCGGCGGGCAGGCCCGACGCCGAAAACGTGATCGGATCCCCATTCGGATCTTCGGCTTCCAACGGAATCCTGATGTAGCTGTCGATGGCACCAATCTGATTGTCGATTTGCTCAATTGCCGGCGTCTGGCGATGGGTGAACTGGATGATCGCCGCCTCCGAATGCACACCTTCGCCGTCGAGAGCGAACAGCATCCAGTAGCCCGGCAGCAGCACGTTCGGATTCGAGTGCGTCGGAATCGAATACACGCCCGGAGAAGTTTCGGTAAAATTCGTGACCGGCAAAAACCGGCAACCCGTTGCCAGGCCGTGAGTCGTCGCCATCATTTTTATCAGGCTGAATTTCGCCAGACCTGGAGTCGCTTCGACCGTGATCGTCCGGCCGTAATAGACCGAACCCGGGGCCGCCGTAATCTCCGGGCGTGGAGCGGGTGAACCGTCCGGCAGGAACAGATTTGGCGGGGAATAAACCTGGCCATCGAGATGATCCGCCGAACTTCCACCCAGGCCGCTTCCGGCGGATAAAACCCGGCCGTCCGGCAGCATCAGTGCGACTGAATGGTAATTCCGTGGAATATCGTGATCGGCCAGTTCCGTCCACGTGTCGGTCATCGGATCCCACATCTCCGGCGCGTAAATCGTTCCGGTATCATTGAACTTCAGACCCGACGTATTCCCGCCGATCACCATGACTTTTCCTGTCGGAAGCACGACCGCGCACGGAAACCGTCGCGCATACGCCATCGATTGCACGCTCTGAACGACACTTCCCCCGCCGTTCACATCAATCGTGTACGCCTGGTTTGTGGAGCCTCCAGACGTCGAACTCGCTCCTCCGACCACGATCATTTTCCCCTCGTCGTACATCGCAGAGGCACCGTGTTTCGGATACTTGCTGCCCGGCACGTTTGTTCCGCTCGGTGTCAGTGTCCCATTCCCTGAAGGATCGACCCAGTGCATCACGTCGGTCGGCCCGCCGTGAAATACCCGACCATCCGGTGCCACGTAGTTGTAGGGCCACCATTTCGATTCAAATCCGGCCGCATCCGCAATTCCCGACCAGTCGATTCCGGTTAAACGGCCCCAGGTCGCCGTCGTCGCGTCCCATCGTTCCGCCCGGTCTTTGCCCGTCCCCGATCCACTCGCGATCATCAAATCGCCGCTGCCAAGCAGGTTCATCGTCGGATACCAGCGCGTATCCACCTGGTCACCGATCTTCTGCCACTGGTTCAGCATGTAGTCAAAAACCGAGGTTGAATCGACCGTGTTGCGTCCCCCCGCGACGATCACGTTGCCGTTTTCCAGCATCACCAGCGCCCCGCAGAACAGATCGTGAGAATTGTGATTCACCTCGGTGAACTGCCCCGTTTTCGGATCCCAGGTAGACGCATAGGTGAATTCTTTCCCCGTGGGAAACGTCCGGATTTCATTCGACGCATAGGTCAAAATTCGACCGTCCGGCAGGTTCGAGGCCGAAACCGCAACGTGCGGCCAGGGAATCACTGGCCCCCACTGGCCCAGGGTTGCATAATCCGACGGCTGCAAAATCTGCTGGGCTTTCGGTTCCGGAGGGGGCAGGAAAATCGCGATATCCGCCCAGAAATCGTCCTTCACCTCGCCCTTTGGTTCATCGGCAAAACCGGAATGCGCCAGGGCCACGAATACGGCAAAACGAACCAACAGGGTCTGTTTGCCGAACCAACCCTGTTGGTTCGTTTTCGTAGTGGGAATGGATAATTTCATGGGTGCAGCCAGGGCTCGATCACGGTTGAGAGAAGGTTCCGCATTCCTCTTTCGCGGTCTCGATGAGGGAAGGATCAGTCAAAGTTTTCAGAAAGGAGATCAGCGCTGCCTTGTCGGAATCAGACAGATTCAGGCCTGCCGGCGGATGCTTGGCGAGGTTGGGATCGAGAGTCGGACTCCGTTTCACCCCGCTGTCATAATGACCGATCACCTCCTCCAGCGTGGCGAACCGGCCGTCATGCATGTAGGGCGCCGTGAGCTCGATATTTCGCAGTGACGGCACTTTGAACCTCCCGAAATCCTCCCGATCACCGGAAATCTCGGCCAGTCCCGCATCCAACGTGAAATCCCCATTCAACCCATTGTTGGAGAACTCTTTGGAGCGAAACAAGTTTCCGCCGTGACAATGAAAACAGTCCGCGCCGAACTTGCCGTTTGCCGGGTCGTGCTCCGTCACGAACAGCTCCAGGCCCCGACGTTCTTCCGGCGTGAATTCGACCTCCCTGCGCATGGCCCGATCGAATTTCGAGTCCTGGGAAACCAGGGTGAGAAGGAATTGTTCCAGCGCGCGGGCGATCGCATCCGGCGTGATGGACTTGGAATCGAATGCGGCATGGAAGAGCGCCGGGTATTCCGGGTCAGCATTCAATTTGGCGACCACGTTCTCGAGAGTCTCGCCCATTTCGGCCGGATCGGTGATCGGCATCAGGACCTGCTCGCGGAGAGATTTTGCGCGGCCATCCCAGAAAAACGTTTCGTGCCAGACGAGGTTAAAAAGCGGCATGGAACTTCGCCGGCCTTCCGCCCCTGAAACGCCCGTGCTGACAGCTTTGCCATCGGAAAAAGACCGGGCCGGTTCGTGGCAGGTCGCGCAGGATTGCGTCTCGCCTTTCGACAGGATTGGATCAAAAAACAACTGCCGACCCAGTTCGATTCCCGCTTCGGTGAGTGGATTGTCCGCCGGAAACTCCACTTTCGGAAACCGCCTTGTGACCGGAATCAGGCCCGGATCCGCCAGCACGCGAGCGACTTCATCCCGGTTCTGCGGTTCCGCCTGGAACACATCATGAACGATCGAGTCGAGCGAAAAGGCGGATTCAATCCGCTCTCGAAGGATTGGCAAAACCGGATCGCCATCGCGGGAATGCGTGCTGTTTCCGGGCAGACCGCCCGGGATTTTTGAGACGTCAAAATCCAATCGGATCGTAGCGGCCTTTTTCAATTCAAAGTCGGCGAGCGGAACAGTTACCGGAACCGCATTGCCGCTCCGGGCGAGGTGATAGGAGAATCCGCTTTCATCCGCCCGATTCAGTCCTTCCAACGCGAGAAAAATGTAGCCGCCCTGCCATTCCCACTGCAAACCGTTGGCCGGATGCAGCGCGTGACCTGGTGGAAACTGATTGGGATCCTGCGCATTGGCAGTTTGATCGAGCCCCACGAGGAAGCGGACCGACTTGTATTTCCCGGCCGGGACTCCCGTCAGTTCAAAAACCCGGTGCCCGCCTTTTCCGGAAACAAAAGCGAACCAATCCTTTCGCGCTTCCAGCCAGGTCCCATCGCCATTTTGAAAAGCCAGTTGGGAGAGAAGAAAATCGCAGCGCGAAACCGTTTGGTTTCCGTCCTTCTGCGGGAGCTGTGGGCGCACCTGCAGATGAACGGTCTGGGCAGCAATCGACCCGCAAAAAGCGAGTCCAAGCGCCAGCGCTCCCCCAATCCAGGTTCGAAACGGTGCGGTCACGGAGATAAAAATACCAAAATTTTAATAATTTCAATATTTTATAACATTTCCGTATCTTTTGCAAATCTTGAATGTTGGGCTGGTAACCCTGTCGGAATCTCGGATTTGCGGCAGGCGATGAGAAACTCCGATTCGATTCAGGTTTCAGTATGACGACGGGTTTGGGAAAATAAAACATCAATTCTCAGCGAACCCTGCAATGATTTACTCCAGCTTCGCTTTCAACTCCGCCAGTTTCGGATCCACCTCCAGCAGGTAGGCTTCTATTTCTCTCCACACCGCAGCCCGTCGATTTTTCGCCGCTTTGAATTCCGTATTCTCCTTCAACTTCTGCTGCGCTTCCCGTTTTTGCTCATTGATTTCCTTGTCGGACACGAACAATTGCGGATAGTCCGCCTCCAGTTTCGCCTGTGCCGATTTCGCCCGCTTCACGAGGACTTGATACTCCGGATCATCGACAACCCGGACCCGAAGCCGCTCGATTTCCGCTTTCTTTCGCGAGTTCGGCAGGTCGTCGATCGACGGCTTTTTCGAGAGCAGGAACTGCTCAATCGCCCGGCTGGCCCGATGGGTTGCCACCAGCGTTTCTTTGTAAACCGGGTCCGTATCGTGCAGCTTTTTCCGCAGATTCGCGACGTCCTTTCGGAAATCCTTGTTCGACTTGTTCGCGGCAGGAAATTGTTGCCGCATTTCCTCGTCCAGTTCATCCAACCGCTCAACCAACTCCCGATATTTTTGGTCCCGCTGAAAATACCACTCCTGGGCATTGGTTTTCCGGATTTGAAATTCTTCCTCCGCCGATTTCTGCACCGGATGTTTCCCCTCGACCGATTCGATCCATTCCTTCGCCTTCGCCAATTCGTCTCCCTTTTTTGCTTTGGCGTGAAACACCATGAAATTGTCGAATTCGGCCGCAGCATCGTCCACCTGAAGCGCCAGGTAGGTGCGCTGCTTCGCAATCATCGGATGTTTCGCCCGGGCAAGATGATCGCGATCGATATGCGCCACGGCTTCCTCGCCGGAAAACTCAATCGTCATGGAATACCAGCGATCCGGCTCAAATTCGAACGCGCACTCGCCATGCCGAAAGGAAAAGTAGGGGCCGGTTGGATCTTTGGCGGTTTGTATGAAGAAGTGATCGGGCCGAATGTGAATGACCGTGTTGTAGGGGCCATGACTGCCCGTCATCAGCCGCAGGTCTTTCGATTCACCCCGGCGAAAATCAAACCGGATCACCACATCGCTGTATTCCGCGTCCCTCAGGAAAATCCGCGTTGAGTTGCTACCGTTTTTCACCCGCTTCAGCAGCCCGTCTTCCGCCACGAAATCGGATCCATACCAAAGCCGCTCACTCACCAGCCCGGGCGTGAAATGATCCGCAAAATAAAGCTGTCGCATTTCCGTCAGCAGCGGAGGCGACGGAATTTTTGCGGCGGTTTCCGACCTCCACTCCGCCAGTTTTGCTTTGAAATCTGCTATCCGCTCCGGCTGTTCCGCCGCGAGATTTGTCGATTCTCCCGGATCGGATTCCAGGTTGAACAACTCGTCCATCCCCGAATCAAATCGCTCGATCAGCTTCCAGTCTCCCACTCGAATCGCTCCGCCGGAAAATCCACCGAGGAAATGCGGCCGGTCGAGCGGGTAATGCCAGAAAAACGGCCGCTCCGCATCGGGCTCCACCTCTTCGAGCAGGGGCAGCATCGAGACGCCATCGACTGCCTGATCCGGCACCGGGTCTGCCCCGACCGCCTCAAGAATCGTCGGGAAAAAATCGGTGTTCATTGTCGGTGCGTCTTGAACCACTCCCGCCTTCACCTTCGCGGGCCAGCGCACGATGAGCGGAACACGAATCCCCCCTTCGTACAGCTCGCTTTTCCCACCGCGCAGCGGCGCGTTGGATGTGACGTTCGATTCCCCGCCGTTGTCGCTGGTGAACACGAAAATCGTATTTTCCGCGAGCCCGAGTTCCTCGAGCTTCGACGCGATTTTCCCGATCCCGTCATCGATCGACTCCAGCATCGCCGCGAGATGCGGGTTGTGATCGCCTGCCCAGTGATGCCCCGGATCGCCTTTGCCCAATCCCGCGTCTTCGCAAATGTAACAGTTCTCCCGGCCTGATTTTCCCGGCGGATGTTTCCTGATATATTTTTCCACCAGGTCCGCCCGACCATTCAAAATCGTGTGCGGTGCGTAGTGCGCGAGGTAGAGAAAAAACGGTTTCCGGTCCTCCGCTATTGCGCAACGATCGATGAATTCCACCGCCTCCAGGTTCAAGCGGTCAGTGAGGTATTCCATTTCGCCCAACCGGTTTTCCTCCAAATCGAGCCACCGGATCGGCTGGGTTCGAAATCTGTAAGGCCACGTATTGGCCCCGTTCCCGACACCTTTCACCTCGCTGCCCACATTCCAGCCAAAGCCATGATCTGTCGGCCGCAGTTCGTTTTCCGCTTCGTGAAACCTGTATCCCGTCAGGTGCCATTTTCCCACCATTCCTGTTTCGTAGCCGTTCTTTTCCAACGCCTCCGGCAAGGTCACAAGGCTCTTCGACAAGCCGTTTGCCGAATTTGGTCGCAAATAATCCAGGATCCCCAGCCGGGCCGGATGTTGTCCGGTCAAAAACGCCGCGCGGTAGGGCGAACAAACCGGCGCTGCCGCATAGGCCTGCGTGAATCGCATCCCCTCCCCCGCCATCCGGTCCAGGTTGGGGGTTTCGTGAAAATCGTTTCCGTAACACCCGACATCCGCCCATCCCAAATCGTCGGCCAGGACAAACACCACGTTCGGTCGAACTTCATCCCCCAGGGCGGAGGTCGCGCAAAGAACGGCTACAATCAGCAAGACACGAAAATTCATCAGGCGCTGATTCTAGCACGGGTTTCCCAACCCGCGTCCCGCGCAACTGTGGGAATGAGTCAACAGGGTACGTTCGTCGAACAGCCCCTGTTGGATCGTTCCGACGGACTCACATTTGCGCGCTTTGAAATGCGATTCAGGCGTGGTAATTCAGCAGGGGGAAGACGCGACTCCCTCTTTTTCCGGCCCTCGGCATTTTTACCTCGATTTTTGCGGCGGCTCAAAGCGAACCGAAGAACCCGGTCGATCATGCCGGGATCATCCAGTCTCTCGGCAAGGAGGATTTCAATGCGGGTGAGGCGATCTACAAGACGCTTTGCACAAATTGTCACGGAGCCGACGGGGTGAACGCGCCTCTACCGACAGCCCGGGCGTTCGGGAACGGGGAACTGAAATTCGGGGCCGACCCGTATTCGATGTTCCAGACGTTGAC
>JABDJT010000352.1 GCA_013003335.1 Verrucomicrobiales bacterium
GGTTACGTGAGTGACTGGTCGGACACGGGCGAATGTCACAGCACGCGAAACACCCGCAAATCGACAGGCCGGATATACAAAATCGTCTACGGAGAGCCGGAAATGCCGGAGCTGGATCTGGCGGCAAAATCATCAAGTGACTTGGCGAAGCTCGCGCTTTCGGACAACCGATTCGTCGAACGGAACGCTCGCCGGATTTTGTGGGAACGGGGCGCGCAGGGGAAAAACGAACCAACAGGGTCTGTTCGTCAAACCAACCCTGTTGATTCGTTGCGGGCTGCTTTTGCCGCTGGGAAAACGGATGCGGAAAAATTGAAAGCGTTGTGGGCGCTGCGGTGCGTCGGCGGGTTGGATGACGAGTTTTTGGCTGCACTTTTAGAGGACAAAAGGGAAACGGTCCGCGCGTGGGCAATCCGGCTATTGCTGGAAAAAAATGATCGTAGCCCCCTGAACGAAGGGCGCCTGAATATTCAGATTCGGGAAAAATTGCTTACAATCGCGGAAAAGGAAAAATCGCCACGGGTCATGCTTCATCTCATCTCCGGCGCCATGCGAATGCCAGTGGAAGATCGCTGGGAGATTCTGGAATCCATCGCTTGGCGCGAGCCATTTGAGGACGACCCAAATTTGTCGCTGATGTTGTGGTATGCGATCGAAGACTTATTTGAGTTTTCGCCCCGGGCGTTTTGCGAGTTGACCATCTCGCGCGATCCAATAATTCAGCGGTTCGTTGCTCGCCGCGTCGCGTCGGATCCGAAGGCGCGAGCAGAGTTTCTTGGTGATCTCTTTACGAACATGCCGGGACACGGAGGCCAATTGCCAGTCTATCAGGGAATCAGGGAAGGGCTCGAAGGAGTTCGAAGCCTGAAACCGCCGGAAAATTGGGAGTTTGTAAAACTGCAGACGGGCACGGAGCATGGCCTCGGGGTCTATCCCGAAACGATGAAACTGGGATTGCTGTTTGATGATCCTGATGCAGTCGAATACTTTGAACAGGTCGCCTCCGAGCCAAAAAAACCGGGCGTCGTTTCGGATGACATCAGCCGGAAGGAAGCAATTGAAATGCTTTTGCAGAAACGCCCCCCTGGGCTTGATGCGGTCTTGTTGAAATTGGTAGGTGACGAGGAAGTTCAGGCTACCGCCATTCGTGGCCTGGCGAATTTTGAGAATCCTGACATCCCCGCAAAAATTCTCGCGGTGTATCCGAAATTGGACGCGGAGGAAAAACAGGATGCGCTGCAAACGCTCGCGGCGCGGCCGAAGTGGGCCGGGAAGTTGCTCGATGCCGTCAAAGCAGGAGACATTCCAAGAACGGACATGACGGCTTTCACGGCCCGGCAGATCGTAAATCTCGGCGAGAAAACGCTCGCAAAACGGGTCACGGAAATCTGGGGCGAGCTGAAATCATCCTCCGCCGAAAAGGAGAAGGAGATGGCCGCCTGGCGGAAAAAACTGACGCCGCAATCGATCGAGAAATCGGACCCGAAGGCGGGGAAAGCGCATTTTCAAAAAGCCTGCGCGGCCTGCCACAAGCTGTTCGGCGAGGGCAACGTGGTTGGGCCGGAGTTGACAGGTTCGCAGCGAAACAACATCGATTACCTGCTCGAAAACCTGATCGATCCAAGCGCTTCGGTTTCGAAGGATTTCCAGATGCAGATCATCGAAACGAAAGACGGGCGGGTGGTCTCCGGTTTTGCGGAATCAGAAAATGAAACGGCGGTGACGCTGCGGTCGATCAACGAGAGAGTGGTGATCCCGCTGAATGAAATCGAAACCCGGACAGTCTCCGGGGTTTCATTGATGCCCGAGGGATTGCTGAAGATGTTTTCGACCGCCGAAGTGCGCGAGTTGGTGGCGTATTTAGCGAGCCCAAGGGCGGTGAATCAGTAGGCGTAAATCGGTGGATTGCCTGATCCGATTTGCCATATTTTCCGCTTCCCTGTCCACCCTCCACCGTCCACAGTTTCACCGAAAAAATGCCCGCTTTCGTCTTTGCCATTTTCCTCAGCGCGTTCCTGCTGTTCCAGGTCCAGCCGATCATCGCCCGCTATATTTTGCCCTGGTACGGAGGCTCGCCAGCGGTTTGGACGACATGCATGTTGTGCTTTCAGGTCGGGTTGCTGGCTGGTTATGCC
>JABDJT010000359.1 GCA_013003335.1 Verrucomicrobiales bacterium
TACCCGTTCCACGCGATCGCTTCTTCGCGAGTCGGATCTCTCGGCATCTCCAGGCCGATCCGTTTCGCGCCTCCAACATATCCATCTGAGTTGAACCAGGCCTTCACGGGCGATTTTTCGGGTGGGCCCGGATTTTTCGCGAGCCAGGAATCATCGGGTTGATACAAATCGAAGTATTTTTTCGGCGCGATGAAAGGCAGATGGGGCCGGCGATAGCCGACAGCAAGAAACACCGGCAGATCGATTTTTTCCTCACGTGTTCGCAAAAATGCGAGCACGTCAGCTGTCATTCGCCCGGCAAAGAGGTGATCGTCCGGTACGTTGGGCGATTGCATCACCGGGCAGTCCCAACGCTCCGCAATCATCGTCGGTTTTGCCGGATTTTCCGGGTCGGCGATCTCCCACATTTCCCGATCGCGACCGGGCGAGGACGGCACCGACCAGTCTCTCGGGTCATCCCAGGTGTCGTGGTAAATTTTCCCCCAGCTCTGCGTGTGATACCCGCCCTCGTTCTTCAGCCATTGCCCGATCCCTGCAATTTCCGGCCGTGTTTCACGGAATTTCTGCACGTCACGGAGATTGTTCGAAAACACTCCGATCGAACCCGGCCGCAGCCCCGTCATCAGCGACAGCCGCGAAGTTCCGCACTTCGCGTATTGGCAATACGCCCGCTCAAAAACGACTCCGCTTGCTGCCAACTTGTCGATGTTCGGCGTTTGAATCCGCTCATCGCCGTAGCAACCCAGCATCGGCCGCAGATCGTCGATTGCGATCATGAGGATGTCCGGTTTTTCTTCGGCGATGGCGACCGCGGCAGAAAGCGCGGCGAGGAAGGACAAATACAGACGGGACATCAAATGAATGAACAGGGTAGGTTTGGCGAATCAACCCTATTGGTTCGATTCCTCGAAAAAGTTGGACGGAACTTCTTCTCGTCGTGTAGGTTGAATCCACTGCAGCTACGCCATGAATTACAAGACTTTCGATTTTAATCGCCGAATGTTTTTACGCGGAACGGGAGCCGTCGTCGGGCTGCCAATGTTGGAGGCGATGATGCCGTTTTCCACGGTTCATGCGCAAACCGGCGCCGAAGGTCAGCCGATACGGTTCGCCGGATTTTTCATGCCGAACGGCGTGAATCACGGAGCCTGGGACCCGAAGGGAAAGGCCCTGGCGAAATTGCCACCGAGCCTGACCCCGCTGGAGAATTTTAAAGAGGATCTGATCGTCGTGACCGGAATCGACAACGGAACCGGCGCTCACAATCTCGGGACGAGCGCGTTTTTGACCGGTCGCCGTCCGAAAAAGACGCCGAATCCGGCACAGGTGAACGTCGGGAATGCCAGCATCGACCAGATTATTGGCCAGGCTTACAAAGAGGGCACGACTTTGCCGACGCTGGAACTCGGGATGAGTGCGCCGTCGAAAGGCGTGGGCATGAACGGCTCATCGAACGTCTATCGGAGTTTCGTATCCTGGAAAAATGCAACAACGCCGGTTCCTGCGGAATTGAATCCGAAGCGGGCATTCGACCGGCTTTTCAAAGGTGTGCGGGTGACGACCGGTCCGGGAGGCGGGCCATCGACGGCTCTCCAGGCTGACAAAAGCGTGCTGGATTCGGTTTTGGAGGACGCGAAAGATTTGCAGAAACGACTGGGAAAAGAAGACAAGCAAAAGCTGGATGAATATCTGACCGCCGTGCGGGAAGTGGAAGAGCGAATCGCGTTGCAGGCTCGTGCTGCGGCCGGCTTAAAGATCACGCCGGAGGTGATGAAAGGCATTCGGGCGACGGACAAAAAACTGAAAGACGCCCTCGGCAAAACACAGAAAGGCCTCAGTGCCGTGCCCCGAATTCCCTATCGCGAATACGGTCGGCTGATGATGGATGTGATGGCGCTGGCTTTCTGGAGCAACTCCACGGCCGCCTCGACCCTGATGTTCGGCGACGGTTTGCACGGCCGGAACATGTCGTTCATTGAGGGCGTGAACGGCAATCACCATTCCATTTCCCACCACGGAAACAAGAAGGCACAGCTTCACGAGTTCCACCTCATCAACAAATTTTTCGCCAGCCAGATGGGCTATTTCATGGGCCGGCTGAAGTCGATGAAAGAAGGCGGCAGCAACGTGCTGGAAAATTCCGTGATTCTTCTCGGCTCGAACATCAGTTCCGGCCAGGAACACCACGGCCGCAATATCCCGATCCTGATCGCCGGTGGCGGCGGCGGAAATCTGAGGGGCGGAAAGGCGATCCAGGCAAAAGTGCCAATCGCCCAGGTCCACAACGCGATTTTGGACACCGTCGGCGTGAAACAGCGGGTCGGCGGGACGAAAGATAAGCTGCGCGGCGTCTAGACCCCTTGCCAAAAGTAATTGCCGAAAAAATCGAGACCGGAATCTCGGGAGGCAAGGCGTCTATGAAGAAGTGAAGCGGGCTTCATGACTGAGCGGAGAACGCAGCATCGCGGGATTCCGGGCCGAAACTTGAAAACCGCCTCTGAGCGAAGCGTCGCAAATTCCAGACCAAAAAAATTACTTTTTTCGGCAATGACTTTTGGCAATGGTCTAAGAACGAAAAAGCCCTTCCGCCGCGGCGAAAAGGCTTTCTCAAATTGGGTCGATTTCAGAATCGAAGCTCGGCCGCTTAGTTCGCGGCACCCTTCAATTCCTCGATCTTCTTGCGGCTGTCATCGCTCAGTTTGGCCAGCGGATAATCCAGCGCACGGCCATCGGCCATGATGAATTTTACGGAATCGTCGCTGACCGATTTGATGGCGGCGGTGATCGTTTTTCCGTCGCTGTTGGTCCACGCCTGGGATTCGGCGAACAGCCCGTTATTCGAAGCGCTCGTCGGTGCCGGTTCGTCGGTCGATGTAACGCCGTCGGCCCCGGAATCAGACTCCGCGGAAACACCGCTGTCGAGTACATCCACCGTTTCGAGCGTTTTTTTCAGCTCGCGGTTTGCTTTCCGCATGTCTTCTTTCAGCACATTGTAGGGAATCGCATCGATTCCTTTTTTCCCGTCAGCAGTCGTGACAAACACCATCGGGATCGTGCCGCCTCCTTTGGCGCGCACATCACGAACTCCCTGCGGGAGCGCGCTGGAATCTTTCTTTGTGTCAGCAAATACCACGACACCCGTGCTTCGAAATGTCTTAAAGGCCTCCGAACTGGTGGCCAGGCAAGGTCCTCACGTCGTCCCCGGGTCGG
>JABDJT010000370.1 GCA_013003335.1 Verrucomicrobiales bacterium
TTCCGACTCCATCCTGCAGTTTGGAAACAACGCCTACGGTAAACCTTCCGCCGCCCTCCACATTCTGCGCGACACGATTCTCGGCAGGGAACAATTTGATCACGCGCTGAAAACCTTTTCGCAGCGCTGGAAATTCAAGCGACCCACGCCGTCTGATTTTTTCCGGACGATGGAAGAAGCCTCCGGAACGGATTTGGACTGGTTCTGGCGCGGCTGGTTTTACACCACCGATCACGTCGATATCTCGCTCGATCGCATCTACAGACTGCGCCTCGACACCGAGGATCCCGACATCGATTTTACCCGCAGCCGACAGGAGGAGGAAGACAAGCCGGTGAAAGTTGGAGTGAAGTTGGACAAGGAAGCCGGGGTGAAACCCTGGGTCGAGCGGCATCCGGACATCACGGATTTTTACGACGAGAACGACATTTTCACCGTCACGAACAAGGAGCGGAACAAGTACCGGAAATTCCTCAAGGAACTTGAGGGCTGGGAGCGGGAGGCTCTCGAGCGGGCCGTGAAAGAGGACAAAAATTATTACGTTCTCGAATTTTCCAACCTCGGGGGACTCGTCATGCCGATTCTCCTCTCGATGGAATTCAAAGATGGACGGACAGAACGGCTCAACATCCCGGCCGAAATCTGGCGCCGCAATCCGAAAAAAGTCCGGAAGCTGATCGTTCTCGAGAAAGGCGAAGAGTTGGTCGCCGTCACGGTTGATCCCGATTGGGAAACGGCCGATGCGAACATCGACAACAATTCGTATCCGCGAAAAATCATCCCCTCCCGCATCGAATCCTACAAAGAAAAGCGGTCCGGATTTTCCCGTCGCGACATCATGCATGACAGCAAAACCAAGCTCGAAAAAGACGATGAGAAGGACAAAAACGAACCAACAGAGTCTGATCGGTAAACATACCCTCCTGAGTAACAAAAAGTGCTTCGGACGCAGCTCGACCACTTTTTCGTTACGCAAGGCTATGATTTCGCGACTGCGAAATTTCACGCTGTTGGTTGGTTTTCTCTCCCTGTCCCTCGCGCTGGCGATGGTCTCGCCGTGCTTGATCGCGCACGAACAGAAAACCGCGCTGACGGATATTTTCTACAACGAGCGGACCGGGAACCTGGAGATCGCCCACCGGATCAGCGTTCACGATGCGGAACACGCCCTGCACAAGGCGACTGACGCAAAAGGCGATCTCGCCAAATCGGAGAAAGCCCGCGAGGCATTTGCCGATTACGTGGCCGGCCGGTTCACCCTGATTTTGAAAGATGATCAGAAATTGAAACTGAAGCTCGTCGGCCAGGAATTGGAGCGCGGATATCTCTGGGTTTACCAGGAAACCAAGATTCCCAAGCAAGTCGGCACTCCGTTTTTCATCGAAAACACCATTCTCCACGACGAAATCAAGGGACAGGTCAACACGGTGAACGTCCGATACCGGTCGAGCATTTCGACTTTCGTGTTTCAGTCAGGCACGGGACGGAAACTCTATTCCAGACCGGAGAAAGCGGAGACAGTCGCGGAATAGAGACAAACCCCCAAACGGAAGCAATCACGAAGAAGTCTTACGATGCGAAAAAGAACAACACTGATCGGGTTTCTCGTCGCGGCAATTTGCGGTAGCAGCGTCATGGCCGACGGGAAGAAACCTCTCAAGGTTTATATTCTCGCCGGGCAGTCCAACATGCAGGGCTCGGCCCACCAGCGGACTTTTGCGGCCATCGGCGACGACCCGATGACGGCCCCGCTTCTCCAGGAAATCCTCGACCCGGAAGGCAACCCGGTCGTGTGCGAGAATGCCTGGATCACCTATCTGACGGGGGGTCGTGACGGGGAAACAATCCTGCGAGGCAAAGTGAAGGTGGGATATGGATTCGATAGCGAACGGATCGGTCCGGAATACGCGTTTGGGATTATGATGGACCGGGCGCTGGACGAGCCGGTTTTGCTCATCAAGACTGCCTGGGGCGGCAAATCTTTGGCTGTGGATTTCCGTTCTCCGGGTGCCGGGCCGTATGAGCCGGGCGAGAGAGAGAAGGAGAACGGGCGGGTTCCGGAGGAGGAAGCGGTCGGGCACTATTATCGCGAAATGATCCGGTTCGTTCGAGCGACGTTGAAGGACGCCGAAAGCATTGGGAAAGTTGTTCCCGGTTACGATTCGGAACAGGGCTATGAACTGGCCGGGTTCGTCTGGTTCCAGGGCTGGAATGACCTGGTTAACCGGCACCACCTCGAGCAGTACACCGGGAACATGATCCATTTCATCACCGATGTCCGGAGGGAATTCGACGCGCCGGACCTGCCGTTCATCGTCGGGATCCTGGGCGTCTATGGCACGGACCCGGATAGCCGCAGGTTCGACAAGGGGCTGCGTGCCAGCGCGTTTCGCAAGGCTCAATTCGACGCCGTGGAGCAATACGACAAGCGAGCGCCGGAGGGGTTTCGCGGCAACGTGATCGCGGTGGACAGCGGCCCTTTTTACGAGCTTGAACTGAGCGACATTTACTGGAAGCGTCGGCTGGCCGGCAACTGGAAGCGCCAGGTCGAACAGGGAAAAATGTCATCGGAAAAATTCAAAACGGAATGCGCCCGTTACGGCTTCGGTGACGGCGAGCTGACTGCGGAGGAGCAGCGCATTTGGGATCGCTGTGCTTCCCACGCCGAATACCACTACCTCGGGAGCGGCAAAACATTTGTGCGCTTCGGCAAAGCGCTGGCCGAGGCGATGCTTGCAATGGAAAAGCAGTGACGTCGCCGGAGATCGAACTCATTACCCAATTCTTATCCAACCCACCTGAATCATGTCCGACCCGGAATCCAAAATTTTCCAAGGCTGTATCCCGGCCCTGATGACTCCCTGCGCTGCCGATGGCAGCCCCGATTTCTCCGCCCTCGTGCGCAATGCGGGCGAGCTGATCGATACCGGAATGCGGGCGGTCGTTTATTGCGGATCGATGGGCGACTGGCCGCTCCTGACCGACGAGCAGCGGCAGGAAGGGGTTCGTCTTCTGGTCGAGGCGGGCATTCCCGTCGTCGTCGGAACCGGGGCGCAGAATCCGAAACGGGCTGCTGCCCTCGCTGCACATGCCCGGGAAGTTGGCGCCGGCGGATTGATGGTGATTCCACGGGTTCTCTCCCGGGGAACATCACCAGCGGCGCAGAGAGCCCATTTTGCGGCGGTGCTCGAAGCAGGTGGCGACCTTCCCGCCGTGATTTACAACAGCCCCTATTACGGTTTTGAAACCCGGGCGGACTTGTTCTTCGACCTGCGAAACGACCACCCGAATCTCGTCGGCTTCAAGGAGTTCGGAGGTGCCGACTCGCTCAGTTATGCTGCAGAGCACATCACGAGCGGTGATCCCGGTCTCACCCTGATGGTGGGCGTCGACACCCAGGTCTTTCACGGCTTTGTCCACTGCGGAGCGGTTGGCGCGATCACCGGCGTCGGAAATGCCCTGCCGCGGGAAGTGCTGCGGTTTGTAGCGCTTTGCGAGCGTGCCGCAGGGGGAGATCCGGAGGCACGGCGCCTGGCCTCTGAACTGGATGAAGCCCTCCACGTTCTCTCGACCTTCGACGAGGGCCCCGATCTGGTTCTCTACTACAAGGAACTCATGGTCCTCGAGGGCGACGCGGAATATTCCCACAACTTCAACGAATCCGACCAGCTCAGCGACAGTCAACGCGAGTACCTGAGATCCCAATGGCAGCAGTTCCGCGACTGGTGGCAGCAATGGGAAGGCGCTTCGGACGAAAACTGACGGGGTAGGATGAATTCCAGATTTACCTCACCGGCGTGAGCGTGAATTCCTTGATCGCCAATCCATATTGAGGCGGCTCGTTGCGCCAAAAATTCAGCGTGTTCTCGCCCTCTTTCAGGGCAATTGTTACCGGCTCGGATTTCTGCCACTTCCCGACGGTGAAAGGCATCTCCAGGACGTTTTCCGAATCGGAGCCGTTTGTGGAAACGCAAATTCGCTGACCGTAGTTCGCGGTGACAACCTGTGCCGTCAGCGCGTAATTTCCTGCCTTAGGAACGGTGACGGTGTACTCCAAGTGCGATTTTGTGCCCGGGGAAGGGCCGGTCGGGTCGACCCTGGGACTTTTTGAGTAGTAGCTGCGATCATACTTGTCGGCGATGCGCTCGTTGACGTTTCCGTAGATATCGTAAAGGCCAAATGGATTCGGTTTCTTTTGGCCAACGGGATGCGACTTGCCACCAGCGTTGTCTTTGAACCAGGCATAGTCGCCGATTGGGGAGGGATCGTCGCCGAAGAACCATTTCGCGTCACTGCCGGCACGGCTGGCGTATTCCCATTCCGCTTCGGTGGGAAGGCGGACCTCGAGCCCGGTTTTCGCGGCGACTTTTCCGCAAAAGCTCAGGGCGTCCGCTTCGCCGACATTATCGACCGGGCAATCGGGGGCCTTGGTCGATTTGCTCGGGTTCGAACCCACCATGGCTGCGTACTGTGCCTGGGTGACTTCGTATTTACCCAGGTAAAAACCTTTCGTGAGCTGGACCTCGTGCTTCGGCACTTCGACGCACTGGAAGCGGCCATCGGTCTCGCTTTCGCCGCCCATGATAAAGGTGCCGGGCTTGATATAGACCATCTCCATTTTCACGCCATCGCCCAGATCGAGCGTCACTTCAGCCGGGGTCTTTTTGCCGCCGGGAGGCGTCAAGGCGGCCCGGAGGCCCCAGTTTTCGTATCGACCGTAGCCACCACTGAGCATGCGGCTTCCGGATGCGAGGGCATCCGCGTCACCCTTCCAGGTGCCACCGCGCATGATCGTTTGTCCCTGGGGAAAAAATCGAGGCAGAAAAATTTGCAGGCCACCATCGAAACTTTTCATCGCGAGAACGTCACGCGTATTCCCTTTGGGCTTGGTGTAGGCCGCAGCGGGAATCGAGATCTTACCGTTGTCGCCGACAGTAATTTCCTTGTCCGCCGGAGTGACAGGCGAGGCCATGACTTTCTCCGCAACGGTCGGCTCGTTCGCTTCTCCGAGATCTTCACCGAGCGCAGCGAGGGTAACGGCCTTCGATTCCTTGATGATCGATCGCTGGGTCTTCAGCGAAACTTCGTTCCAGAAAGCAGGCGGAGTCTTGGCGTTTTCACCGTAGGTGCGTGTCTCGCCGAGAACATCGCCGATCCACTGGGCGCGTTTCACTTTCAGGAAAGCCTCCCGATTGATTCGTGCCTGGGTGCTGGCAAGAAAATCGGTGTCCTTGTCGTAGCGGGTCTTGGTCCAGCCGGCGCCCCAACCTCCACCCAGATTGACGACCCAGCCGTCCGGCGTCCAATGCGCCAGGGCTGCGTGACCGCGACTCGGGCGAGCCGTGGTCGGAACTCCGAAAGAGCGCAAAATGAATCGTCCAAAAAACGCGCGCCGACCACAAACGCCGCCGTTCATGAGCATGTTCTGGTATTTCTGGAGCTCAGGCCGATCGTGCTTCACATCCTGCGATCCGTATTTCACGTCGGACGTTACAATGTTCACGTAGCGCCAGCCAAAGTTGGAATTGTAGATGTGGTCGGGCCGATAGTTGCGCAGCATTTCGCGTCCCCAGGTTAGAGTCTCATCCGGCTCGTCACCATCGACCACCATGCGGAGATCCCAAGTGCTCAGCTGATCGAACGTCGAATCCAACTCGCCGCCGAGGTGAGCTTTCTCAAAATGGAGGTAACGCTTCACCGGGTCGACTGTGGCCGGTGCATCGGTGGCAGCTTCCGGGTTTGCCTGCGCGATCGGCACGGCGTGTTCGAGGCTGGTGGCAACCGCCAGGCGCTGCAGGACGCCCGCCGAGGCCTTGTCGCTCGTTTTTTGAATATTGGAATAGATCTGGATCGCCGGACCATATTGAGCCGGTCCGTATCCATTGCGCCCCATCTTCGGAGCCTTGGCTCCGTCTGCCACCAGCATCTGCTTCATCAGGTCCGTATTCGCCAGCAGGCTTTCCACGAGCGACCATTGGTCGCGTCCCTGTTGGGCGAATTCCGCGAGACCGCGGGGTGTAGCTTCGTGAAGGACGACGAATTGTACGAGCTGTGCATCCAGCGCTTCGTTGGCGAGAAATTGATCCAGCTTTTCTCCGTTCGCCTGCCCCTGCTTCGGGATTTTGGCGGTGAGTTCTGTGCGGAGTTTTTCAAACTGATCGGCGTACTGGGCTTCCAGTTTTTTGCCGGCGTCGGTGAGGGGCGGTTGCCCGGCATCCTGACCGGAAAGCGGTAGAGAACAAACGAATGAGAAAGCGAAGAGTCGGAGAATAGCATTCATGATTGGCGGGTTCTGAGTTTAATCGCCGGCAGTTCTCCCTCAAGCTCATTTACGAACCAACAGGGTTGGTTTGGAGAACGTACCCTGCTGGATCGAAACCGCACTGTGGCGTCTTTCTGGGATAGGAAATGCGGGAAAATCCCTGTAATTTCACAACCACTTTTCTTCATGATTCGATTCTTCTTCATCGTGCTGGCCGCGCAGTTTGCGGCAACGATTTCCGCCGTGGAGCCGTTTGAGCCATTCCTGAAAGAACACTGTGTTCGCTGCCACGGACCGGAGAAGGAAAAAGGGGATTTGCGGATTGATCAGCTGTCGCGCGATTTCAAAGCGGGGATCGACGGGCATTTCTGGGCAGAGGTGGTGAACCGGATCAATTCGGGGGAAATGCCGCCGGAAGACGAACCACAACCGGAAATTTTTACGAAGTGACGATGTTGGCCGAAATGATGCGCACCAGCCGGTTTCCCGTCTTTCTTGTTTTTGCTCTGACCTCCGCAGGAGAA
>JABDJT010000448.1 GCA_013003335.1 Verrucomicrobiales bacterium
AAGTGAGCCGGCGAGCCCCTGGCCAATGATGAGTGTATCGACTTTCAAAATCCGGGAATTTGCGGTTAGATTGCCGCTGGAATCCGAGGATGTCGAACGTCTCCATCGAAAAAGTCGTCATCTCGATCGGCGGTGCGCTGATCGGGCACTTCGTGCTGTTCGTTCTTATCCTCGTTTTCCTGATGATTTCCGCCCTGATGGGACCGCCTGGCTGGCAGACCGGATTGCGGGCCGAGCCTCAGCCGATCAAGGAGGTCACGATTTCCTTTTCCGAGTTGATGGAAAAAATGAAGGTCATCCCGCCGGAGACCGTGGCCCTGCCCGATCAGCCGAAACCGGATGATCCCGCGGAAAAAATTCCGGAGCCGCCCGTTGAACCCGACAAACCGCAAGTGAGGCCTTTCATCCCGACTTTTGCCGACGAAGAAACGCAAAATCAGGACCGGCCGGCCAAATTTCAGTCCGACCGGAATACGGATAACGCCACGGCGGCTCTGAACCTTGATCCGGACGGGAAAAGAGACATGCCGACGTTGAAAGGCGACGAGGACATCCCGCTCTTCCACCTTCGGGACCGTAAATTCATCGATGGCGAATTCGGTGATCACCAGAGCGGCGGCATGAATTCGCCTCTCGCCCCCGGGAATCCGGCCCCGCCGACCAAGACATCGCCCGATCCGTTTCGCGAGAAAAACAAACCGCAGAATCAGACCAAAAACGCCGATACCGAGGCGGAGGAAACGGATCCCGATTCTCCGCCGGACACGCCCACGGATCCGGCGAATCCCGGGGAGAAAAACAATCCGGGCGAGATGGTGGACAACCCGCCGAATGAAACGGAGTCGCCACCGGTGGCTTCGGCAGAGAATCTGAAACTCGACGCCGATCCTGCGGAAAAGCCGGAGGAAGCACCACCGGATGCCGATCCGGAAAATCCAGCAAACGCCCTGAAAATGCCGGACCAGCCGGGCGAAAATCCGTCCCAACCGGAGGCCGACGCGTTTGCCGCGAATCCGCGGATGGAGGAAGCCGAAAAATCATTTGTCGTGCCGAATCGGGCCAATGCGCCGATCATCGGTGACAATCCGGGTCCGAAAGACCAATCCGCCATCGTTGAAACCGATGCCCCGAAAGTTGGACCGCCCGAGCAGCCCGAAACGCCCCGGCCGGCCTCCGCTGCCATGCCGAATTCCGCCACGGCTCCGCTTCCCCCGCCCGCCGCGGCGACCATGCCCGCAACTCCGGCAGGTTCCATTGCGACCCTGCCGCCGAATCCGGATGCCGTGCAGGCCACGCAGCCGATTTACCGGCCTGAAATGCTGACCTCCCGGGTGAAAGGCACGATTTCGAATTTGAAGAAAAATGCCAGCGTTGCAGCCGATGAAACTCCGCTCGGCAAATACCAGCGGCAGGTTTACGACGCGATCGGCCGGAAATGGCACCGCTACCGTCTCGCCAAGGCCGATTTCATGACCTGGGGCACCATGAAGATCAAATTTCGCGTCGATCACAACGGAAAGGTTCGGGATTTGGAGATGGTCGAAAACAAGACCAACACCGTCATGGGCGAATTCACTCTCCGTGCCGTACTGGACGCGGAAATCCCCAGGATGCCTCAGGGAATTCAGCAAATCGTCGGTCCGCAGGGGCTGACCTTCGATTACGACGTGATCATTCATTGAACGAACCAACAGGGTATGTTCGGCGAACAAACCCTGTACAAACCCTGTTCAATCGTAGAGTGCAGCCTGCGGCCCTTGGGAAATGACAGGCCGACTAGCTGTTAACGGTGACTTCCTTGCTGCCAAACAGGTTGTCGAGTTCCATCACCGGGCGGACGAAATAGTAAATTTCATCGTGCCAACGGAGCGGCACCCAAATTTCGACAGCCGGTGGCTCCGTCGCCGTTCCGGGTTTCTCGACTCCGTATGTCCGCTTCAGCCAAAAATAGGTGCCGACCCAGGCTCCGAGCAGAACGATCAGGGCGACCGAGATCGTGGTAAGCTTTGATAGAAGGCGGTGCCGGTTCATGATCGAAGCACCGGATTGTGCGCTGCAGGATCGGCCCCGGCATTTCTTGTTTTCCTGCCGGATCAATAAACGTCACGCTGGTAACGCTTGTCTTTTTTCATTTGATCGACGTATTCGGCGGCCTCGGTTTCGCTGCGGCCTCCGTGTTTCTCGATCAAATCGTGCAGGGCCTTGTCGACGTCGCCGGCCATGTATTGGGCGTCACCGCAGACGTAGAGATGCGCCCCGCCATCGACCCACTCCCAGAGTTCGGCAGCGGCGTCATTCATTTTGTGCTGCACGTAAATCTTGTGTTCCTGATCCCGGGACCAGGCGAGATCGATCCGGTTGAGCACGCCATCAGCCTGCATTTGCTCGAATTCTTCCTGGTAAAAGTAATCGGTCGCCTCGTAGGGGTTTCCGAAAAACAGCCAGTTCCGGCCGGAAGCGCCGGTGGCGTTTCGTTCTTCGAGAAACGCGCGGAAAGGGGCGATACCTGTGCCCGGGCCGACCATGATGATGTCGCGGTCGAGATCTTCGGGGAGCTTGAAATGCTTGGCGTGCTGGAGAAAGACGCCCATCGTCCCGCCTTCGGGAACGCGATCACAAATGAAGCACGAAGCCACGCCTTTCCGGTGTCGACCGTGCCTGTCGTATTCGACTTTGGCCACGGTCAGATGGACTTCCTCCGGGTGCGCTTTCAGGCTGGAGGCGATCGAATACAAGCGCGGGTTCAGCTTTCGCAAGATCCCGACAAAATCCTGGGCGCTTTTGAAGTCGGCCGGAAAATCGATCAGCAAATCGATGATTTCACGTCCGTCGATCAGCTGCGCGACTGCGTCGGAGTCGTCCAGGATTGCCTGCAACCAGGGGTGACTGCAGAGCGCGGCCCATTTCTTGATGGTTGATTTCGCGATCGTCCGCACGTCATACAACTCGATCAAAGCGTCCCGGAGCGGGAGGTGCCTGCCATCATGACCGTCGACCGAAACGGTGGTGTTGAAGGGCAGCAACGGCAGCATTTCGTCGATCAAATCCGGGTCGTTGTGGGGAAAAACACCGAGGACGTCGCCGACTTCATATTCGAGTTCCGAGTTCGCCAGCGACAGTTCGAGGTGTCGCGTATCCTTGAAGGCGCCTTCCTTGTTCAGGCGGACGTTTTTCAAAAGGGGTGCCGGAAACGGATTTTTCCGGGTGTAGGGCGGGCCGGCCTGGGCCGGTTCGGCGGATGTTTCGTCGGTGGTGGCCACGGCAGCAGATTGTGCCTGAGCGACTGCCACATCGTCAAATTCCATCTCGTCCAGCTTCGAGCACACCACGCGGAACCATTCTTCGGCCGGATCCTCGTAATCGACATCGCAATCGACCCGCGGAGCGAAGCGTTCGCCGCCGAGTTCCTCAAGCCTCGCGTCGAAGTTTTTACCCATCGCGCAGAAATCGGCGTAATTTGTGTCTCCCAGCGCGAGGACGGAGAATTTCAGGCCCTCGACGCGGGGAAAATCGTCTTTCTGAAACGCTTCCCAAAACGCGACTGCATTTTCCGGCGGATCGCCTTCACCCCAGGTACTCGTGACGACGAGCAAAAGATGTTCCCTGGAAAGATCCACCTTGGCAAATTCCTCCATGTCAACGACATCTGTCGACCAGCCATTCGTTTTCAGTTGTTCGCTGAAACCCTCTGAAAGAGCCTGAGCATTCCCGCTTTCCGATCCAAACAGGATCAGAACACGCGGTTTGCCAAACTTATCAGAATCCCCTCCTGCCAACGCGCCGGCGAGCCAGTTTTTCAACCAGGCTCGCTGCGATTCGTCGAGCGGGGCATCGTTTGGAATTTCGGGAATTGCAATGGCCATTGAAATTTCTGAGGGCGGTATTGGTAGCAGATTTTTTCCGCTTCGCAAATGACAGCCTGTCAGCGGAATTTACGCCAATTGAGGTCGCAAAGTTGCCTGAAACGCCGAAAACGAACGAACAGGGTTCGTTTGGCGTACAGACCCTGTTGGTTCACCAGTCCTTCTATTCAGAATTGGTTTCCTTAATCCGATAGCTGCGGTTGGCAGACAAATTTGGAAAAGTCTCCCATCTTCCGGACGGCCAGCGGATGCGGGCGACATCGATTTCACGGGCGGCTCCCAGGCCAATCAGTAATTCGCATGGTTGCTGGCCCTGAAATCCGCTGGCCGGGAAGAGATCCCGGACGATCTCCGATTTCCAGGATCACCCGCGTGCCAATGGCGGAGCGGTTGCTGGCAGTGCCTTCCAACTCGAATCGGATCCAATTGTTGCCGGTCGTGGAAATATTCTGAAAAATTCTGAGAGGACCTCCACCTGCGGAAGAAACCAAGATATAGACGCGGCCGTCTCGATTGAAGTCAGCCGGAACAGCCGATCGGGAATCTGACTCGAGGTCTGCTCCCGAGCCAAAAGAAGCATCAATGAATTCGAGGCCCCCGGTGTTCAAAAACAGTCGATTTCTCTCAAACGCGCTAAGGTTATGGCCGGACTCGGCAAGCCGGAAGGGATTCTCCACCCAGAATTCTCCCGCTTCAGTATCGATGTCGCCCAAGGGCGATATTCGAGTGGATCGATCAAGTGGCTGTGTCACGACAGCCCGCCACAGACAGGTTCATCCGTCCGGTTTGCGTTTGTCCCTGCTGAGAAACCCGGTGGTCGCGTAAAGATCGAGCCAACCGTCGTTGTTGATGTCCAACATGGCCGGGGCGTAGGCCCACCCGACCTGATTAATTCCCACCTCCGCACTGATTTCCCGGTGGGTCTTTTGATTCGCGTCACGGTTTTTTACGTAAAGCCGGTTTCCTGGGGAGGGTGGCCGATCCGACTGTTCGTGATTGATACAGACGGGACGGTGATTTACGCCTCTCCGAATGGACCGTGGGGATTTCGACCTACGGAAGGCTCGATACACGGTGATGGAAATCTATTTGGGGCAGATCGGGCATACGATCAAATGTCCCTGGATTCATTTCTAGACCGAAAATTAAAGAAGAACTAAAAGCGAACGAACAGGGTTCGTTTCGGCCTAGTAGCGCGGCACGGTCGGATCGATTTCCTGCGACCAGAGGTCGATGCCACCGGCGAGGCTCCAGACGTCGGCTCTGCCGCGTTGGCGAACGAACATCGTGGTCTGCAGGGAACGCATGCCGTGATGGCAGTAAATCACGGCCGGTTTACTTTCGTCGGAAAGGAGGGCCGGGCCCCCGGACTCGGCAAAGGTGGAAAGGGGAAGTAACTCGGCTCCTTCGATTTTGCAGAGGGCGAATTCGTCTTCTTCGCGGCAATCGATCAGCCGGATTGCCTCCGGGTTTTCCTCCAGCAATTCAGAAAGCCGGGCGGGAGAGATCTCGAATTCGTCGAGCGACGGCAGTTCGGCCATGGGATACCGGATTTATCGAACTACCCGAACGGGCGTACCGGTTCGGACGTTTTCGTAATAAATTTTGGCCATGGGGTAGGGCATCCGGACACAGCCGTGGGATGCGGCGTAGCCGGGCAAAATCCCGCCATGCATGCCGATCCCGCCGTTAAACCGCATGAAGAACGGCATGTCGGCCCCGTCGAAGACCGCTCCGGGCGGCTTCGGATGCTTGGTGACGTCAACTTCGGCCTGGATGAGTTGCCCGTCGGGCGTGCGGTAGTCGCCGTAGAGATTGGATTCGTGATCCTTGCTCTTTTGGGAAATTTTATAATCACCGGTCGGCGTGCGGTGTTCGTCCGTGCCGGTGGAAACGTTTGAGATCCCCACCAGGGTTTGCCCCTTGTAAAAGAAGGCCCGCTGCTGGGACAGGGAAATCACGATCGACGGAGTGCCCCGGACGCCGTCGCCTTCCCAGACGGACACGGTGTCCTTCTTCATGACGAGGCTGGTTTCCTCCTCGTTTCGTCCCTGGCCGAGTGGATTGCCTTCCGCCCGGGTGCCGGAAAGGTAGGGTGTGCCGGTCGGCGTGCTCTCGGCACAGGAAGAGGCGAGCAGGCCGGAAATCAGCAGAACGGGCAGGTTTTTATAAAAAAAGTCCATATAGGGCGGGATTTAGGTCGGAATTATAAAATATTAACACATCTTTATCAATTTGAAAAATGGGTTTGATGGGGTTTTGTGCGACCTCAGTTTTGAGACAGTGATGCCAACATACGATTACAAGTGCGAGACCTGCGGCCACCAATTCGAGGTGTTTCAGTCAATGAAGGACGATCGTCTCACGGAATGTCCGCAAGAAGGTTGCGACGGGAAAGTGAAGCGACTGATTGGCACTGGCGCGGGCATTATTTTCAAAGGCTCGGGTTTTTACGAGACGGATTACCGCAGTGACAGCTATAAGGCTGCTGCGAAGGCCGATTCCGGCACTGGATCGTCCGATTCGGGGGGAAGCGGCGGAGGGGATTCCGGCTCGGGGAGTTCGGGAGGAGACTCATCCGGTTCGAAAACCGACTCCGGCAAATCTTCGTCCGGGGAATCTTCCACCCCTTCCAAGCCAGCTTCTAAAAGTTCGGATTAAGCGGCGAACGGGAAAAAAATCGAAGGCTGCCTTAAAAAACGCCCGATTTTGTGTCACTTTAGAAATTGTTCAGATCAGTTATTTTTGGGAAGCATGAAACCGCACCGTCGCCGCAAATCACCACCCCGCCGGAAAAATCCCGAAGGGGGCGATAGTGCCGCCGGGGAAAGTGCCGGTTCAGGGAGTGCTTCGCAGGCTGGAGGAGGACCACGGAGGCTTCCCCGAGGACCCGCGCCGGTTGCGCCGAATCAGCAGCAACCCGTCCAGGAACCCGAACCGGTGGCTCCCGTTGAGGAGCCTCCGCCGAATGTCGTCCAGCCGGCTGCCGAAGAGCATCCTCCCAATGTCGTCCCGCCCGCCGGGGGGGATCTTCCGAATGTCGTGCCGCCCGCCGCGGAGCCGGAAGTCGCACCTGACCCGGTCCCGCCCGTCGAAGAGCAAGCCGCCGCCGCGCCGGAAGAAACGATTTACGATTACACCCAGGGGGGTGATCAGCCGCAGGTGTATCATCAGCCGGAAGTTCCTTCCGAGCCCGAGCAGCAGCCTCCAACTCAAGATCCTTTTCCAACTCAAGTCGGACAGCCGGCACCCGAACCGGCGACGCAACAACCTGCCGCTCCGATCGATCCGTTTCAGACCCAGAATCTCCAGCCTGCGGAACAACCCGCCCAGCCCCAGCCTCCGGCCGGTCTTCCGCCCCGGGCAGCCCGCCGAACGCCAAATGTGCAAACCGGCAGTCCAGGCGGTCCCGGGGGCCGACGTCCTGCCGTTGGTGGTGCGGCTGCCAATCGGCCCGGTTACATTGGTGGACGACCCAATCCCGCTCTCCAGCAAACGCAGTCCGGATCGTCCGTGGTTTTCACCGTCCTGCTCATGATCGTGGCCGTGATTCTGCTGATCGGCACGATCGTGGTGATGGCCCCGCAAAATCTTGATCACATCAAGGGATATGGCGCCGCGAACAGCCTGACGGCCGGCCAAAACCCGCGAAATCTCCTCTCCGAAGGTCAGCAGGCGCTTCTAAATGACGGTCAGGTCACATTCTCCGAGGAAGACGTGAACAAATACATCGCCAGCCGGTTGAAAGGGAATTTCAAGGCGGTCTGCGTCGATTTTGAGAACGGCGCGGCGACCATATATGTCAAAACGAGTTTCATGGGTGTCCCCATGACCCTGAGCGATCGCGTCACCGTCCGCAACAATCCGGCCGGCGGCGAAAGCTGGGTGCACTCCACCAAGGTCGGCAATTTCAGTGGTTTCGGTGACAAAGGATTGGCCCCGGTTCTGGACGTTTTTCTTCGGCTGGCAAAAAGTGCCAAGGAGGAACTCACCGTCATTAACAGCATGTCCAAAGTGAAATTCCAAAACGACGCATTCGTGCTGGATGCCGGTTGAGTTTCATTTTCGGAATTTAGCCGCCAAGGGTTGGTTCTCCGATCAAACCCTGTTTAATCGAAATTCCCGCCTCTTCGGGTGCTGGCGAGTGCGATCCCGGTGACGGCGACGACCAGTATGGCGCTGAAGAAAAACGGCGCGCCGGGTAATTCGACCGGCGACTTTTCGCTGATGAAAAACGCATAAACCCCTGTCAGCAGCGGGGGAGCGAGAATTCCGGCGAGGCTGGAAAGACTGGTCATGGCGCCCTGAATCCAGCCCTGTTCGTCATCGCCGACATTCCGGGAAATGATTCCCTGCATCGCCGGCGAGGCGATTCCGCTGACGGAGCCGAAGATGATGACGAGATACATCGTCAGCGAATTGTGGGCGAGGCCGAACCCGACCATTTCGAGCGCCATGATGATCAGGCCGAGTTTCATGGCGAGGCGTTCGCCGAGCTTCGGCAGCATTTTCCGGCCGAGAAATCCCTGCACAAAAGCCGACATGATTCCAACGACCGCGAGTGAAACGCCGATCTCGAGCGTGTCCCAGCCCAGGCGGTATCCGGCAAACAGAACCCAGACACTTTGGTAGACGTAGTGGGCGACATGGTAGAAGAAAAAGGACATCGACATCCCGAAGATGAGCGGCGAACGGCGCAGGCCTTTCAGGGAAGCGACGGGATTGGCGCGAGACAGCTGGAATTTCCGGCGGTTTTCCGGCTTGTGAGATTCGGGCAAAATCAGCAGGCCGTATACGCAGTTCAGCATCACGATGACTCCCGCGACGAGAAACGGAACGTGATACCCGAATTTCCCGAGAATGCCGCCGATGGCTGGCCCGATCGCAAAACCAAGTCCGAAGGCAGCGCCGATGATGCCAAAGTTAGCGGCGCGTTTTTCCGGTGGACTGATGTCGGCGATGTAAGCGGTGCAGGCGGAAAAATTACCGCCGGTGGCCCCGGCAATCAGCCGCGCGGCGATGAGCCAGCCGATTCCGTTCAACCACGGGAAGGCCCCAGAGCCGAGCGCCGCGAGCAGGAAATAATCGAGCCCGGCACCGAATAGTGACCAGAGAATCACGGGACGGCGTCCGACCTGGTCAGAGAGCGTGCCAAGGATCGGGGCGCAGAAAAATTGGGCGAAACAGTACAGGGCCACCAGCAGTCCGTAGAAAAATGCCGAGCTCTCTTTTCCCCCGCCGTGCACCTGCTCGACGAGTCCCGGCAAAACCGGCACGACAATCCCGATCCCGAGAATGTCGAGAAACAGCGTGATGAAAATGAACCCGAGACCGGGCCGGCGGGATTGCATCGCGGATGGTAAACCGGTTCCCGCAGATTACTTCCCGCTTTTCGCTGCCTCAATCACCTCGGAGAGTTTCACCGGTGCGCCACCGCGTTCCTTGCTCACGTCGGCGGCTTCCATGAAGGCAAAAATCTCGATCGTTTCCTCCGGCGTGACGGGCACCTCGCCGGTCTGGAAAAATTTCATGACCGCTTCCATCTGTCCCGGGTAGGCCCCGCCGACTTTTTCCTCCGCCATCGCTTTCGTGCCGAACAGCTTAATTCCGAAATGGGCTTTGCCTTCCCGGATTCCGAGAACGGAGCCGATCCTGCCGTCTTCCCAAAGCCCTGTGACGAGGTCCTGCCCCTCGGTGTGAGTGCGTGAAACGCTGACGCAACCGGTTCCCATCACGGTGAAGAGTGCCTCGGTCGAATGAATGCCATACCAGGCGAGATCGATGTGATTTTTTTCCAGCGACGCCGGGCCGAAGCTCAACACCATTCGCTTTTCACCGATTTCCTCGTTTGCGGCCGCGGCTTTCACGCCGTCGTGGTAGCGCAGATTGGACGAACTCCACACGGGCGTTCCGGTTTTTTTGGAGATCTCGAAAATTTCAATCACGTCCTTCAATGAAGCGCACATCGGCTTGTCGATGAAGACCGGTTTTCCAGCCTCAAGACACGGTTTGGCCTGAGCGAGATGGGGACGACCGTCCACGCTCTCGACCATCACCGCATCGACGTGGGGTAACATGGCTTCGATCGTGTCGTACATTTTCACGCCGTATTCGTCTTTCAACGCCGTGGTGTACTTGTCGATCCGGGTGTAGCTCGATTCGATGTCGTCGCTTTTCTGCGGAACAGCCGCGACCACCTTGCCGCCCGGAACCTGGTTGGAATTGATGATTTTTGTGAACGCAGGAGCGTGAGAGGTATCCAGACCGATCATTCCAATCTTGATCACTTTCTTCTCCTGCCCAAAAAGAATGGCCGGAAGAGTGAGAAAAAGTGCATAATAGAGAAATGGAACCGTCTGCTTCATGGGAAAGGTGTATCACCTGCCACCCTTCCGTGAAACTCCGAAGCCGCCGCTTTCGCGCCAAACGATCCAACAGGGTTCGTTCGGCAAACCAATCCTGTTGAAACGTCTTCTATGAAATTTGGCATTCGAGAAAAAGTCGCGCTGATTGTGATCATCGCTGCGGCGGTATCGGCGTACCTGGTGGCGACGATTTTATCGAAAAAGGCGGCCGAGATGTTGCGGGAGCACGAATTGGTGGACCTCGGTGATGAGGCCTCGCTGCGGGGCTGGGTCATCACGGACCGGGTTGCAGGTCTGGGTGAGGATGTGGGAAACCTGGGATTCAGCGAAGATTTGCAGGCGCTCCTGGTGGAAAGTCCAGACGACGAAGAAGCGTTGCAACTTCTGGCGCGAAGGCTTTCGACGCGGTATTTCAATCACCATCTCCGAATCGACGTGGTGCCGTTCCTCGGCGTGAAGCAACTGGCCCCCAAGGTGATCGAGGAGAAGGCTGTGGTCGACCCGAGCGATTTGTGGTTTCCCGATATCGAAACCAGTAAGGATCTGGAAAACCTCGCCCGCGAAAGATTGCGATTTTCCCCGATTCAGAGAAAGCGGGTGGTTCGGAAAGAATTCGCCGGGGAGGAAAACGTGGAGCGGTTCGAACCGGTGATTTGGGCGATTGCCCCGCTGGGCACGACGATGGCGGTGCCGCCGGAGGAATTGGATCCGAATGTGGAACCTGCGGCAGACACGCGGAGATTTGTCCGCATCATGATGACGTTGGAGAATTCGCAATCGCCCCGTCACCTGGTGGCAATGCTCAACTCCGATCGAAGTGAGCTTTTGACGCGTCCGGACGAGACGGCCGGGCCGGAAAATCCCAATGACAAAGTGTTCATGGACCTGGCCCGGGATCCTCAGATTGAGGATTATTTCATCAAGTTGAAGGCGGCTAATATCCTGAACACGGTCTCCGAGAAGAGTGAAGATTCGGTGCGCGTGGAGCGGTTTTTAATGCGGGAACGACATCGTCTCGCTCAGCCGTTTTATTTCATGGAGGGCCGACCGCACGACAAGTTCGGCAGAGAGCTGGACTCGATCAATGACGATCAGGAACGGAAAAAAGAGTTTAACGAATTCATGGGGGACTTGAGGGACGACGTCTTTTTCAATGGGCGAATCGGTGGGCTGCGAAACGCGGTCTCGGCTATTCGACTGCTCTCGCCCTCGAAAGACCAGTTGGAAGTGGTGCAGAAGACAGTGGACCGGGAACTCGAAGAGAAATTTGGAGAAAAGTTCGACGGACTCGACTGGTGGGGAAAACCGGTGGTTTGCGACGAGATCAACGTGTGGGCCGTCCGCGTTTCCGTGGGCACGGCGGATGCTCCAAACCACTACCTGATGCTCTATTCCGTGCTGGAAGACGAGTTGACCTCATCGATTCAACACGAAATGCGAACGCTGCGCTGGGTGGCATTTTTGCTGGCTGCCGGAGCGGGGATTGTGGCATTCCTGCTTTCAATTTTGTTGATTCGGCCGCTGCAGCAGATGACCGACACGTCCAACCGCGTGATTGAAGCGGAACCGGAGGATTTTCATGAAAACCTGGCTGCCTTGTCGCGCGAACTGCCCACGGGCCGGCGGGATGAAGTGGGCGATATCGCGCGAGCTTCCAAACGCGTCTTCGAAGAGGTGGTCAGCTTTCACAGCCAGCTCGAACAGCGCGTGCTGGCGCGGACGAGCGAACTTCACAAGGCCAATTTCGAACTGGAGGAGGCGTACGAAAAGTTGATGTCGCTGAATCGTGAAAAGGACGCCTTCGTCGCGAAAGTCAGCCACGACCTCCGTCAGCCGCTCACCGTGATTTTCCTCCAAATTGAAGAACTGTTGTTCTCAGATTTAAGCGATAGCCAGAAAGATGGACTCGAGAAAATCCGGGCCCAGGCCAAGCGGGAGCTCGACTTGGTGAACGACATTCTCGATTACCAGAAAATCATCATGGGCGCCGATCCGCTCGTGAAAGAGGAGATCGACGTCTGCGGGTTGCTTGGGGAACTGGAGGAAGCGCACCGTCGTGCCGCGGAGGGGAAGGAGATCGTTTTCAAGAAAGACTGCGCGGACGACATCGGACTCATCAACGCGGATCGCAAGCGCCTGCACCAGGTGTTGAACAATCTCGTCGGAAACGCGGTGAAATTTACAAAAGAGGGGGGCGTCGAGGTGGCTGCCTTCGCCCGTGAGATTGTCGGCGAAAAATGGATCGAATTTTCCATCAACGACAGCGGGCGCGGAATGAGCCCCGAGGAGCAGGCCCAAGCCTTCACCCCGTTTGTGTCCACCAAGAAAGACAATCCCACCGGAAACGGACTCGGGCTGTCGATCGCAAAGGAACTGGTCGAGCAAATGGGCGGGAACATCGGGTTTGTCAGCGAGCTCGGAAAAGGTACCCGGTTCACCGTCATGCTTCCGCGCGAGGCAACTTCCGACGGGTACGACCCCGAGAAATCAAAAATCAACCCGATGGAAAAGCGCCATCATCCGATTGTGCAGAAAAAGAAACAGAAAGACAAAAAACCGGACTGCGATACACCGGAACCGATTGAGGATGTCGAAGACGTCGCACGCTCCCTCCCGGTGGCCTCCGGCAGCAGCATTCTTGTGATCGATGACGACGCCGCTGTTCGGGAATTGTTGCGCCGACTGCTCGAAGCCGAGGGCTACGTGGTTTACACGGCGGAAACCGGCGAAGAAGGGCTGAAAATTGCCCGGGAAAAGAAACCAGATGCCATCACCCTCGACGTGGTGATGCCCGGGAAAGACGGCTGGCAGGTGCTAGCCGAGCTGAAAATGGACGACGAAACTGAGTCCATTCCGGTGATCATGGTTTCGATTATGGCCAAGAATGCGCAGGGTCTCGCACTCGGGGTGGAGGATTTTCTCGTCAAGCCAATCGATACCTCCCGCCTCAGCAAAGTCATTCGCCGCGCCACCAGCCAGACTCCGCAAAGGAATATCCTCATCGTCGACGATGATCAGGATTCCCGTGAAGCGTTTGGACGCCTCCTCAACGAGCAGGGCTGGCAAACTACGCTTGCAGGCGACGGAACCGAAGCGATCGAAGTTCTCCGCAAAACGCGACCAGCTGCAATTTTGCTCGATCTGCACATGGCGGGGATGGACGGTTTCGAGTTCCTCGCCCGCGTTTCCGATGACGAAGGACTTAAATCCATTCCCGTGATCGTCGTGACCGGAAAAAATCCGACCGCCGACGAATCAGAATTTCTCCTCGAGCACGTCGAGAACATCATTCAGAAAGGCGACACGACCGCCGAAGAGGTCCTGCAGACCATTGCGTCCCGTGTTCGTCAGCGTCCGGGTTCCCCTGCTTAATCTGTTCGGGGCTCTCGCCGGGCAGCCAGAAGACGCTGCCCGTCTTCCTTTGAGACACGAACGGCCGGAATAGAAGTTCCGGACAAGTCGCCGACCGCTTCCCATCGTCGCAACCCGTCGACGATCAGCCAGGTGCCATCGTCTTCTTCGATAAATAAAATCGGTTCTTTTACTCCCGATTCCTCGATCTCATCGACAAAATCCTCCCACTCCTCAGTTCCCTTATCCGGAATTTCCGAGGCGATCGAAGGGTGAGGCCGAAAGGCAGCCGGTGATAGGAACTGGGGCGGAGCCGACATGGGTTACGAAGCCGGGCAGGTTTATTACGGATATACAGTACGCGCAACTCGAAAATCGAATTCGATTGAACAGGGTTGACGCGACGAACAGACGCTGTTGAATCGTTTCAGCCCTTCTCTTCAATTGAGTTCCACCGACAAGAAAAATATTTCTCCTGCCCAACCCCGCCGCGAAATCAAGATTGGCGGGGTGGAATTCAAACCCGGGAAAAAAGGCGTAGTCGATTTACCGATCGGATCGCTCATTGATTATCAACCGGTGACCATGACAGTTCACGTCCGGCGCGGACGAAAGGACGGCCCCTGCCTGCTCGTCACTGCCGGACTTCACGGGGATGAGATCAACGGGGTCGAGATCATTCGCCGCCTGCTCAAATCCCGGTTGTTGTCCAGTTTAAGCGGCGATTTGATTGCCATTCCGGTGGTCAACATGCCGGCATTTCTCGCACGTTCCCGCTATCTTCCGGACCGCCGCGATTTGAACCGGCTCTTCCCGGGTTCCGCGAAAGGCTCGCTCGGAGGACGACTCGCTTATGCTTTTTGCAGCGAGGTCATGCCGCTTTGTACGCATGCGATCGACATGCATACCGGTGCTGTCGGTCGGCCCAATCTTCCTCAGATCCGCGTTTCTCCCGGCGACGAGATCGGATTCGAGATGGCCAAGGCATTCAAGCCCCCGGTGGTCATCGAAGCCGGATTGCGCGACCAGTCCCTTCGAGCCAGCTACTATCGAAACGCCAAGCCTTCCATCCTCTACGAAGCCGGTGAAGCCCGCCGCCTCGATTCTTCAGCTGTCCGGTACGGATTTCGCGGAATCATTTCCGTGATGCGCTTTCTTGAAATGCTACCCACGGAGAAAAAGCCATCGATACAAAAAAGCAAAACCGTCTTCAGCCCCAGCACCAGTTGGATTCGTGCCTCCAGCGGTGGAATTTTCACTCCGCTCGCCCGACTCGGCAAAGCCGTTCCCTCCGGCGGAATCCTCGGAATCGTGGCGGACCCCTTCGGCCGCCACGAAACGAAAATCAAGTCCGCTGCAGATGGCGTGGTGATCGGGATTTCCCGCGAAGCGACCGTTGATGAAGGCGACGCCCTGTTTCATGTCGCCGCCTCTGCGGATGCCGAAAGAGCCGAAGCCCACATCGAGAAATCCGGTGCGGTTTTAGAAGCATCTCCGGAAACCGAGCATGTCGATTTTCCCGACGAAATTTAAGCGGGCCTCAGAAGTTGGCGCCTGAGGGTAAGGCCTGCGACGATCAATCCGGCCACCGCTCCGAAGTATCCGAAATTGTGAATTTGTCCGACCGTTCCGAACGCTTCCACATCCGAAACGCCGAGATCAAGAATCCAGCCGCGCCACGCATGAGGCGGGGAAAGCTTTGAACCGACAAAGCCGACGACGCCCGAAACCGCTGCGACAGCCAGGATGATCCAGAACCGCCAAATCACGGTTTTCGTTAGAACGGGCCCGTTTCCCGGCCGTTTTCGACCGCAGGAAACCGCCACTCGACCGAGCGCCCAGCCCGCGATTCCTCCGACCCACCACGTGGCGAGAAAACCGATTTTTGCCACAAACCAGCGCGCCGGTTCGTTTTCCGAACCCGCCCACGCGAACTGATCGAATTTGAACTTCGTGAAGTACTCCGGCGAAATCGTGAAGGTGACCTGATCGTGCAGGACGCCGTAGGCACCCGCAATCAGGCTACCGAGCGCTGTCGATTTCAGCAGCAGAGGAATCCAGCGCCGATCAATTTCCGGAATGAGCAGCTGAATCAGCCTGGGCATCGTCTGATACTAGGCGGCAGGCCAAAACGAATCAACAGGGTTCGTTCGCCAAACCAACCCTGTTCGACCGAATTTCGTCTTTCGCGCCCCTTGCGAACCTGCCCGTGGTTTGGCAAATTGGCGGCCATGATCCGCCTGCCTATTTTTGCGGCCCTGAATTTTTCCGCCTTTGCCTGCCTGGCGAGCGAAAATTTTCAGAAACCGGAGATGACCGTGCCGGAGGGGCTGGAGGTCGTCGTGGCCGCCGCGCCGCCGCTGGTCGAGCATCCTATCATGGCCGCATTCGACGACCGCGGTCGCCTGTTCGTTTCGGAAAATGCCGGCCTGAATTTGAAGCAGACCGAACTGGACGAGCAAAAGCCCAATTCAATCCGGGTTCTGATCGACACCGATAACGACGGAATTTTTGACGACTGGAAACTCTTTGCGGACGGCCTGACTTTCCCGCAGGGAGCACTCTGGCTGATGGATTCACTTTATGTCATGTCTCCTCCCGGCCTCTGGCGATTCACCGATCATGATGACGACGGGGTGGCCGATGAACGGGAGCAACTCGTGACCGGTTTCGCCTACACGGGAAACGCCGCCGATGTGCATGGCCCGTTTTTGCATCCGAACGGCAGGCTCTACTGGTGCCACGGCCGGAAAGGCCATGACGTGACGGACGAATCGACCGGCGAGGTGGTAAGCCAGAACAAGGGTGCCCGGATCTGGTCGTGCCTGCCGGACGGGAGCGACGTGCGCGTTTTTGCCGGCGGCGGAATGGACAACCCGGTGGAGGTCGATTTCACGGAAGCCGGCGAGATTATCGGGACGGTGAACCTTTTTTACGGGCGTCCCCGGGGCGATACGCTGGTGCACTGGATCCGCGGCGGAGCTTATCCTCGTTATGACCAGGAAGCGGTCGTGGCGGAATTTGCACGGACGGGACCGCTGCTGACGGAATTTTACAACTTCGGACACGTCGCGGTTTCAGGCATGATGCGCTATCGGACAGGCGCGCTGAATCCGGCGTGGAAGGACAATTTGTTCGTGACGCATTTCAACACGCAGGAGGTGACACGGACCGAATTTTCGTCGGAAGAATCGACTTTTGCGGCCGGGAAAACGGAGTCGATTTTGAAAATCCACAACCCGGACGTGCACATCACCGACGTGCTGGAGGATGCGAATGGAGACGTGCTGGTTCTTGATACCGGTGGCTGGTTCCGGATCGGTTGTCCGACTTCGCAGGTGGCCAAGCCGGAAATTCCGGGGGCCATTTATCGAATTCGAAAGGCCGGCGATCGTGATACGGAAACGGATTTTCGGGGGACGGGGGTGGACTGGAAGAATTTGGAACCGAATGAAATTGCACAGCTCCTGGACGACGAATTTTTTCCGATTCGCGAGCGGGCCATGACGGAGTTGGCGATCATCGGCGAGCCTGCCGTGCCGGAACTACGGGACGTGATTGGCAATCCACAGTCGACCCCGATGGCTCTGCGAAACGCGGTTTTCACTCTCGCCCGGATGCGTTTTTCCGATGCGCCGGACTTGATTCGCGTGTGCCTCGAACACTCCGATCCCACGGTTCAGCAGGCCGCCTGCAACGCACTTGCCACAACTCGAGCCTGGCATGTGATTACCAATCACACCTCGGAAGAGACTGAGATTGAATTGTGGCGAAACGAAATGTTGGGCGAGCGATTGATTGAATTGGCCGCCGATGCTGAACCAGCGGTCTCGCGAGCAGCTGCCTCCGCGCTCGGGGCTATGCGCGAGGAAAACGCGGTCCCGACCCTGCTTCTGCTCGCCGGTCAATCAAACATCGACCGTTTTCGAGAGCATGCCGCGATTTATTCGTTGATCGAAATCGGAGATGCTGCCCTGACACGGACCGGTTTGCCCAACGAAAATCCGCGGATCGTGGCGGCTGCCTTGTGGGCACTGGATCAGATGGCGGATTCCGATCTCGAGGTGCTGGAAGTTGCTCCGTTTCTCGCATCGGAGCACGAAGAGCTTCGCAAGGTGGCCGTGGAAATCTCGGCCGGTCACGCGGACTGGGACGCGGCGGTTGCGAACCGTTTTCTCGAATTCTCCGAATCACCCAATGAAGCGAAGACCGCAACACTCATCGAGTTGGGATCCAAATTTGCCGGCACTCCGCCGATGCAGGGTTTGATCGCGACGCTGCTTTCCAGCGACAAACTGCAACTCCGGCAAACCGGTTTCCGGACGATTGCTGCGACGACCGGTCCCGTTCCATTCGCAGCCGAGTGGGAGACGCCGTTTTCCGCCGCCCTGGAAGCAAAGGATGATTCGCTGGTCGATCTCGCGCTCGAGGCCCTGGCCAAAACGAAAACCGATGCCTTCAACGAACAACTCAAGGAAATCGCGGCGGACGGAACAGTGCCCCCTTTGAAACGGGTCCGCGCGCTGCGGGCAATCTCAGGGGAGAACGTGCCGCTCGGGAAAGAGGCCTTCGATTTGCTGGCGGGCCTGGTTACGGCCGAAGCTTCGCCGTTGCGGCGTCTCGAAGCGGTGCAAATGCTGGGATCCGCCCGGCTGACACCCCCCCAGATTCAGGCTCTCGCGGAGCGGGTGCAACATGCCGGCCCGATGGACCTTCCGGTTTTGATGAAGGCGTTCCAGCGAACCCGGGACGAGAAAATCGGCCACGCGCTTGCCGACAACCTGCCGAAGTCGACCGGCTTCGGAAACTTGAATCCCTCCGATTTGCGTCGGCTTTTCCTGAAGTTTCCGCCCGGCGTATTGCCGAAAATCGAAGACAATATCGCCGAACTCGAAGCCCGTGCCGTTGAACGAAAGGAGCGGCTGGCTTTGTTCGAATCACGCGTTGCGGAAGGGGACGTCGAGCGCGGCAAGGCCCACTTCGTCGCCGGGAAAGGTGCCTGCATGACCTGCCACAAGGTCGGCGAAACGGGGCGTGCTGTGGGTCCGGACTTGTCCACCATCGGTCGCATTCGGACCCACCGCGATTTGCTGGAGTCGATCTTGTATCCGAGCGAATCGATCGCCCGCGATTTTGAAAGCTACACCGTCACTCCGAAGGAAGGGCCGCCGCTGTTGGGCCTGATTCAGCGCGAAACGGCGGACACGGTTTTCGTGACAGACGTCACCGGCACGGAACGACTGATCGCCCGCGATGAGGTGGAATCGATCGAGCCAATCGCCGTCTCGATCATGCCGCAGGGCCTGGAGCAGGCGTTGACCGAGGCCGAGTTGCTCGACCTCGTCGCCTACCTGAAATCACTTCAGTGATTCCGATTACAGCTTTTTGAGCTTCAAATTTCTCCAGGCCACGTCGAACGGGCCCGTGCCTTTCTTGATGCCGTGCACCTGCAGGCCGATGTGACCTTTCGGGTGGGACTCGTAAATTTCTTTGTGGGTCAAATCGGCGACTGCGTTTCCATTGATCCAAGTCTGAATCCGCGGACCTTTCGCTATGATTTTGAAATGGTTCCACTTACCGTTTTTCATGTGGTTGTGGGCATGGGATTTGTCCTGCGGTTCCGGGGAAAGCCAGCCGAGACCGGTTGCTTCGCCGTAAATGTAACCGGCCTGACCCGGGCTGCTTTCAATCTCCACCTGGGGACCGTGAACGCGACCTCCGTAGCTGTTATCTTTGTCCACGTCCTTCAAAAGCGAACGAATCTGGCAGCCGGAATTCAGGCTGTCATGGACCTTCACTTCAAATTCCAGTTCGAAATCGCCGAACTGCTTTTCACTCACGAGAAAGGTGTTTTTGCTGCCTTCGGCGGTGGTTCCGTGAATCGTGCCGTCTTTTACTTCGTATGTCGCGAAGCCGCTCTTGATGTTCCAGCCATCGAGAGATTTTCCGTCGAAAAGGGAAATGACTCCCGCCTTGTCAGCCAGCACCGGCAGGGTGGCGAGAGCGAAAACGGCGGAGAGAGAGAGAATGAGTTTGTTTCGTTTCATGGTTCGATTGTAGCGGTGAACGTTTCGGTGTCGACAGCATCATTGCGCGTTTCGGCATCAGATCCCGACCGTTTCGCGCCAGGTTTTTGCCATCAGAGCATGACCGGCGACAGAGGGATGAACGCCGTCATGGGCCCAGTATTCCGGCTTGGTTCCAGCGGCGACAGCTTCGTCGAACATGGATTGAAACGGCACCCAGATTGCACCGGCCTTATCGGCAACTTCCTTCGCGTAGGCACGGCGCGTGTCGAAGTCCGGAAACCATTCGCCCTGTAAAACCGCTCCGCATTTCAGAACAAAAGGCTCGCACACGACGAACCTGGTGTCCGGCAGGGCCTCGCGGGTGCGCTTCAGCAGAGCAGCAAATCCATCACGATACGTTTCCGCCGTGCCATCGTATCTCCCGTTCAGTTTGTGCCAAATGTCGTTCACACCAATCAGAATCGAAAGAACGGCCGGCGTGAGTTCGAGGCAATCCGCCTGCCAGCGATTGTCGAGATCCGGCACCTTATTCCCCGAAATTCCGCGGTTGTGAATTTTCAGCCCAAGCGCTGCGTGGTCCCGCAAAAGCCCGCCGGCGATTTGATGCGGATACCCGCGACCGAGACTGCGGCCGTCGTTGGCCTTTTGATGTTTCTTGTCGCGGCCTGCATCGGTAATTGAATCGCCCTGGAACAGGATTGTATCCCCCTCCTTCAGCGAAACATTGGATGGCTCAGCGGAAAACGCGATGCCGGAGGCGAGTCCGGCCGCAGTGGTCGATTGCAGAAATTGGCGGCGGTTTTTTGTCATGAAACGAATGAACAGGGTTTGTTTGGCGAATCAATTGACTTCTCTGCGTGCCGTCTTTCTGCACTCCGTTCCGAATCTGTTCATTCGGAAATCAATGCCAGTGCTGCAGTTCGACAATGTTTCCCTCCGGGTCGGTCATGTAGATCAGAGTCAACCTTCCCGCTCCGGGAATGTCGATCGTGACTTGTTTCCCGTAATCAGTTCCACCCCAATCGAGAATCTGTTTCCGCACGCCTTCAAAGTCGGAGACTTCGAATGCGATGTGGGCGAAGCCCGGGCGGTTGATGGCCGGGGCGGGATTCGGCAGCGCCTTGTTGACGGTGAAAATCTCAATCGTCGGCCCGTTCTCGCCGTGGCCGGGAACGCGGAGATGCTGACCCACCACCTGGATATCTTCGATCCCGGTCAGGTCGTCGGTGTGTTTTCCGCGGTGATCGCGCTCGCTGCTGACAGGTTCGCAATCGAACACTTCGACGTAGAAATTCATCAGGTTTCGCCAGTCATCGGCGATGATATTGACGTGGGCGTATCGGATTCTGGGTCGGTCACTCATATTTTTGGAAACGGGGATCGCCGGAGGCGTGAAGTTCGGTGGTCAGCAGGCGGGAAAGCCGATCCCGCACTTTTCGAAGAGCAGGATCCTTAACCCGGTTCCCGGTTTGGTCGGGATCGGATTTTAATTCGTACAATTCTTCCAAAGGGCGAACTGAAAAGGCGACGTGATCCGGGGCGTTTTGTAGCATCCACTGCTTCGTCGGACCGGGATCGATGTTGTAAGAAAACGCTCCCGGCACTATTGGCCACGGTGTTTGATCAAAATCGAAAACTGGTTGAGGACCCGGATGGACCCGTCCGGTGGGCCAGGTTTTGGGTGAAAAATTCCGAATGTAAAGAAACTCCGATGTCCGGATCGCCCGCGACGGATTCGCGTAGACATGTCGTTCCATCCCTGTCAGGACGTGGGATCGGGGGGCACGGTCTGCTGTTCCGCGCAAAACCGGCAGCAAAGATTTCCCGGTCATTTCCTTCGGGATTGGCAAACCGGCCGCTTCGAGAATCGTCGGGGCCAGGTCGACCAGGCTGACAAGTCCTTTGCTGATTTTCCGTCCGCCGCTTCCAAATCGAATCACCAGCGGAACTCGCGTGCCGCAATCCGTGAGGGTCGCTTTGCAACGGGGGAACGGCATGCCGTTGTCGCTGGTAAGAATGACCAGCGTTTTGTCCAGTTCCCCGCGTTTTTCAAGTTGGTTCAGGATTTCCCCGGCATCTCTGTCGAAACGCTCGATTCGCAAATAGTAATCCGCCAGATCGCTTCGGACAGTTTCGTTGTCCGGCAGGAATGACGGGACCCGGATTTTTTTCGGGTCAATTCCCGCTTTTTTTCCGCCGCCCAAATCATACGGGCGATGAGGTTCTCCGGCTCCATACCAAAAACAAAACGGCTGTCCATCTGGTCGTTGCCTGATGAATTCTGCGAAGTTTTTGAATTTCGGTCCGAATGGATCGCTCCCGCGAAATTGATGTTTCGAAGGTGCAGTGCCCTTCCGGGAAAAACCAGTCACGTATCCAGCACCGGCCAGCAAATCGGGGTAAACCGGCACGTCTTTTCCGATCGATCCGCCGAGGTTGACTCCCTCTCCCAGGCGCCAGTGTTCCTGGCCGGAGGCAATCGCATGCCGGCTGGGCGTGCACGAAGGCGCGGGGGTGAATGCCTTTTCGAAAAGGACGCCTTCGGCCACCAGGCGGTCGAACGTGGGCGTTTTTACAACCGGATCGCCCAATGCTCCGGCATGCGGCCACGACCAGTCATCCGCGATCAACACCAGGATGTTGGGCCGGTGTTCATCTGCGAACCCTTCGACCCCGAAGACGAAAAAGAGAGCGATGAAAAATCGTTTTGGCATGGTGTTTTTGAATGAACAGGGTGCGTTTGGCGAATCAATCCTATTGCTTCGTCATTCGCTCAAGCCAGAATCTCTTTCACCACTCGCGCCTTCTCCACCCCGGTGAGTTTTACATCCAGACCCTGGAACGGGAAACTGAACCGGTCGGGATCGATGCCGAGGAGGTGGAGCATGGTGGCGTGCAGATCGCGGACGTGGACGACGTTCTCGACGGAGTTGTATCCGAGCTCGTCGGTCGCTCCGTGGCTGACACCGCCCTTGATTCCCCCGCCGGCGAGCCACATGGAAAATCCCTTGATGTGATGGTCGCGGCCGGGGCCGCCTTTACCCTGGAACATCGGGGTGCGGCCAAATTCTCCACCCCACACGATCAACGTGTCCTCCAACAACCCGCGCTGTTTCAGGTCGGTCAAAAGCGCCCAGGTCGGGCGATCAGTCAGGCCGCAGCAGGTGTTCATGTACTTGACGAGGTCGCCGTGATGATCCCAGCCGCGGTGATAAAGGTGGATGAAGCGAACGCCACGCTCAGCCAGTCGCCGCGCCAGCAGGCAGTTCGACGCGTAGGAGCCGTCGCCCGGTTTCGCGCCGTAGAGCTCCAGTGTCTCCGGTTTTTCGTCTGAAATATCCATCAACTCGGGAACGGACGCCTGCATCTTGAAGGCCATTTCGTAAGCCGCAATTCGCGTGTCGATCTCGGGATTCTGCACGAGCCCGTTTCGTTTCCGGTCGAGTTTTCCGATCGTGTCGACCAGCGCAGCCTGCTGCGCATTTGAGACGCCGTCGGGGTTCCGGACGTAGTGAACCGGGTCGCCGGTCGAGTTGAATTCGACGCCCTGGTATCGGCTTGGCAAAAATCCGGCCGACCACTGGCGGGAGGCAATCGGCTGCGGATTCCGACCGCCGACGCTGGTCAGCACGACAAAACCGGGGAGGTCTTCCGCCTCCGATCCGAGCCCGTAGTTGATCCAGGATCCCATCGACGGTCGGCCGCTGATCGCGGTGCCGGTGTTCATGAACGTGTGGGCCGGATCATGATTGATCTGCTCGGTCACCATCGATTTCACGATCGCGATTTCGTCCGCCATCTTCGCCGTCCACGGCAGGAAATCGGAGATCGTCTGCCCGCTTTTTCCGTATTGCTGGAATTTCGTCAGGTGGCCCTGCACCTTCAACGCCTGGCCCTGGAGTTGGGCGATCGGCTGGCCCCTGGTGAAGGATTCCGGCATCGGTTTGCCGTCCAGTTCGTCGAGCTTCGGCTTGTAGTCGAAAGTCTCGAGGTGCGACGGTCCGCCCGCCATGCAGAGGAAAATGACACGCTTCGCCTTCACCGGCAGGTTCGGAAGCCCGGGCACACCGCCGGGAATTTTCGCCTGCGAATCCCGCCCGAGCAATCCGGCGAGAGCCGCGGAGCCGAGACCGAATCCGGTTTGGCCGAGAAAGGCGCGTCGTTGGAGAAGTTGTTGAAAATTCATGATCGGATCAGTTTCGGGTCACCGTTTCGTTCAGGTTCAAGATCGCCCGCGCCACGGCCGTCCAGGAAGCAACCTCGACCGGGTCCATTCCGCGAGGAACCGGTTTGAAACCGGTTTTCAAAAGCGCGGCGGCCGATTCCGGATTCGACCGATACTCGCCCTCGGTCACGGCGTAAAGATTGTCGAGCAGCTGCCGTTCCTCCGCTTCTGGAGGGCGGGAGAGAGCTTCGCGAAAAGCGAAATCGATTCGATCCGCATTTTTGTCGCCACCTTCCTGCAAAATCCGCACCGCAAAAACCCGGGCCGCTTCGATGAACGTCGGATCATTCAGCAGCACGAGCGCGGCATTCGGCGTGTTGGATCGCGGACGCTGCGCGGTGCATTCCTCGCGGCTCGGAGCGTCCATCGCTTTCATCATTGGATGCAAAAACATCCGCTGCCAGTGGACGTACAACCCGCGCCGCCACTGCCGTTCATCGCTGTGGACGCGGTAGGTGCGTTTCGGAAAATTGAGATGGCGATAATAGCCGACCGGCTGATACGGGTTCACACTCTCGCCGCCGATGTCCGTCACGAGCAGTCCGGAGACCGCCAGTGCGTTGTCGCGAATCAGCTCCGCGGGCAACCGGTAGCGGGACTGACGGGCGACGAGTTGATTGTGTGGATCGCGTTCGCGCAGTTCGGGTGATTGCAGCGAAGACTGGCGATAAGCCCGACTGGAGACTATCAAACGCACCAAATCCTTCACGTCCCAGCCACTCTCAATAAATTCGATGGCGAGTTGGTCGAGCAGTTTCGGGTTCGCGGGCGGTTCGCCCTGTCCGCCGAAATCGTCGAGAGATTTGGAAATTCCCGTGCCGAAAAACAGGTACCAAAACCGATTGGCAAAAACCCGCGCGGTCAATCCACCGACATCTTCCGGATCGGTCAGCCAGTTCGCGAGGTCGAGCCGAGTGACCCTCTCACCGCCAGCCGGCTCGATTTTTCCGAGAAATTCCGGCACGGCGGGTTCGACAATGTCGCCGCTGTCATCAAGCCAGTTCCCGCGAGGAAGAATGCGAATCGTGCGCGGTTCATCGAGCGCGACCGTGATCATCGTTCGGCGAATTTCTCTTTTCAGGGCGGCGATTTGGCCATCTATTTTCTTTTTCTGTTCGCCGTTTTTCGCCGCCACAGCTGCTTTCAAATCCGATTCGAGCTTTTTCAGCTTCGCGGCCTGGTCCGCCGTCGGCAGGTCCAGCTCCGGGGGCCGTGGCGACGGAAGGGCATTGAAATTCAGCCCTTTCCGCTTTCCGGGATTCAGATGGGCGTTTTCATCGACGTCAGCGAAGAGCGCGACCGCCGAGTAAAAATCGCGAATCGTATAGGGATCGTATTTGTGGTCGTGACACTGCGCGCAGCCGAGCGTCCCGCCGAGCCAGACATTCGAAAAATTCCGAATTCGGTCGGCGGCATATATCGCCATGTATTCTTTTTCCTGCACCCCGCCCTCGTGAGAGGTCTGCAGCAACCGGTTATATCCTGTCGCGATGATTTGATCCTGTGTTGGATTCGGCAACAGATCGCCGGCAATCTGTTCGCGGGTAAATTGATCAAACGGCAGGTTGCGGTTGAACGCCTCGATCACCCAGTCGCGATAGGGCGAAATCGCATGCGTCTGGTCGCCATGATAGCCGACCGTGTCGGCATATCGCACGAGGTCGAGCCAATAGATCGCGAGCCGTTCACCGAAGTGAGACGAGGCCAAAAGCTCATCGATCAGGCCTGCCCATGCCACCTCGAAATCTTTCGCGGCAACGAATTTTTCGACGTCCGCCGGTTTCGGCGGCAAGCCGGTCAGGTCGAAATGCAATCGCCGAATCAACGTCACGCGATCCGCGTCCGGCGACGGTTCCAGGCCCTCCGCTTCCAGTTTCGCGACGACAAACCGGTCGATCCAATTCGCCGGCCACAATTCGTCTTTTACCTCCGGCACGGGCGATTTCTTCGGCGGCACATAGGCCCACGGCTCCGAATATTCCGCCCCTTCGGCAATCCACTTTTTCAGAATGTCGATCTCCTTCGGCTTGAGATGTTTGTGGGATTTTTCCGGCGGCATCGGGTCCTCCGTGTCCTCGATCCGTGTCACCAGTTCGCTTTTTTCCAGGTCACCCGGAACGATGGCCGCATACC
>JABDJT010000458.1 GCA_013003335.1 Verrucomicrobiales bacterium
GGCAGTGAACAACGCGATTCCCGTCCCGGCGTTCAGCGCATCGCTGAGTTACTTCGACGGCTATCGCTCCGAACGGCTCCCCGCCAACCTGCTGCAGGCGCAGCGCGACTTTTTCGGCGCCCACACCTACCAACGGGTCGACAAACCGGCCGACCAATCGTTTCACACCGACTGGCCGGACCTGATCACAGACTGAATCAGCTGCCGGATTGAAAATATGCCGCTGAAAGCGGAGCCGGCAAACAGAAGGGCGTAGAGCGTTTTCCCGATCGTCGCCTCCGTGGCCGGCATCGGTTCAAAGCAGGCGAGAAATCCGAAAATCGAAAACAGCCCGAGCACGAGCGAACCCATCGCAACTGCGATCGCCGCTACATTGGATCGTGGAGCAAGAAATCCGGCTGCGCCGAGAAGGACGGTCGTGATTCCGATGATGAAGAGTGTGAATGTTGTCATAGAAACAATCTGCCGGAAATCTGACAATTCACGAAATCGATTAAATGAATCAAACCATCATTTCAGTCGATTTTTGAATCAACAGGGTTCATTCCCCAAACCAACCCTGTTGACTCGAATTTAGTCTCTCCCGGATTCTCCCAGGATCAGGTGCTTCAATTGACTTTGCCGGCTTTGCAGCATCGCGACCAGCAGCAGCGAAAGGAAGGCATGAAGCGCCAGCCAGATCCAAAACGTGGCCTTGAGATGTTTCAGATTTTCGAAATCCGGCCCGTCCAGCAGGATCGCGAGGGAACTGAAAAACGCAGCAAAGGCCGACGGACTGGTGAGATAAATTCCGGGGACGTATTGCTTGGCAGCAAAAAGCACGCCCGCGGCGAGTAGAGGCACAATCCAGGCAAACAACATCGCCATCCATAGAGCGCCCTTGCCGGACATCTGTAACGTGCAGACAAAGCACACCGTGGCGAACAAAAAGACAGGGAGCATCAGGAAAAACGCGTGGCCTGGGAGGCTGTGGTCGTCATACCACTTGGAGTCGAACAGGCTGTCCGTAAACCAGAACCAGGCTACCGCGCCGAGAACGGCGATCACAATTGTGTGCCAAAGCGCGGTCGCTTCATCCGCGCCAAAACCCGGTCCGCTAAGGTTTTCCTTGTGGGCACGACGTAGTCCCTTGATTAAACCATCGCGATTCGGCGTGACAATCTGGATCAGGATATTTGCGATGATCAACGTAACCAGTCCGCAGAACCCAGCCAGCCCCCAACCCTCGGGGAATGAGCCCTGCATACCAAGAGGACGCATATAATTCTGTCCGAACTGAGTCGACATCGACGGAAAAATTCGACCCGTTTCCATTAACGGAAGCGATGTCCCGAGGAACAGGATCAGGATCCCGCTGTAGGCCAACACCGTGAAATTCTTGCTCAGCAAATGACTCCGCTCGCTTTTCCACTTCCGATAAATGATCAAGCCGAAGGTGAAAATCAGGAATCCCTGCACGATCAGTCCGAAGAAAAACGTCGGGATATTCCAGTTAAAAAACTGCACGGAAATCGAGTCGGCGTTGAAATTTTTCAGCTCTGTCGGAACTGGATTCACCGAATCCAGCATCAGGCCTGAGCCGTGCAATTGCAGCACGGGCCAGACCGTCGTGTAAAAAAGAAACTGGTATCCGCTTCGCCGCAAAATCGCCGGCAGAACAAAGTTGATGCAGAAAACCAGGCCCATCGAAAGCACACCTGCCATCAATCTCCGCTTCAAGACCGTTCCCGCGAGTAGACCTGTCAGGTGATACAAGATGCCGGACACGAAAAACATCGTATACACCTCCAGCACGGATCGCATGGGAATCTCCCCTTTCACCACACAAAAAATCGTGAACGGCATCGTCAACCCCACGAGGAGATAGGACCGGATCGGCAGCCCGAACAGAAACCCGAGCACCTTCGCCAGCGGTTTCATCGGCGTCAGCCGCTGGTATTCGGTGATGCCCTCGTCAGCTTCCCGAACGTATCCGATCGTTGTCGCGCCCGTACCGATCAGCATCAGGATTAAGCCTTGGATCACCAAGACGGGAATCATCGCCAGCCGGGCTGCTTCCCTCGGTTCGCTGTCTCCGAACTGCGTGGTCCCGATGTAGACCATCAAGAAACAGAACGTCGTGAAAACCAAAACCGTGATGGCCCAAATCGCAGTCGAAACGGGGCGCAATTGCGATTTGCAGTAGCGGCGGAAAATCGGATTCCGCCATAAATTCCATGACGATACGGTCTGCGGCTGTTCGCTTGAGTCGCTCATTCCGCTTCCTGACCTCCTTCATCGTCTCCCGACAATTCGAGAAAAATTTCCTCGATCGTCGATTGCTGTTCCTGGAAAGTGCGGAGTTTGCAGCCGTTCCGGATCAACTCCGCGATCAATTCCGATTGCTGTTCATTCCCGCCGGAGAAGGAAAATTGAAGGGCATCCCCTCCCGGTTGAATCTCCACACCCGATGCTGTTTCCTTCGCATCCAAAAATCGCTTCGCCCCTTCCAATCCCTCGAAAAAGCGGATGGTGATTCGCTTTTGCTTCTGCCCCATTCGATCGACCACATCATCGACGCGACCTGAATCCACCAACAAACCCCTGCGCATCAATCCGACCGACGTGCACATGTCCGCCAACTCCGTCAAAATGTGGGAACTGATGATTACCGTCCGGCCATCCTTGGCGATGTCGCGGAGCGCATTTCGCAATCCCGCTCTCCGCACCGGGTCCAACCCGCTGGCCGGCTCATCCAGGATCAGCACATCCGGTTTGTGGAGCAGTGATTTTGCCAACACGAGACGTTGAGTCATCCCCCGCGAAAGCGTCCGGCACATCGAATTCCGCTTTTCCGTCAGTTCCGCAATTTCCAGGCATTCTTCAACCCGGTCCCGCTTCTCCTTACCGCGCAATCCATGTGCTGCCGCGAACATTTCGAGAAACTCGCCGCATCGCAAATCACTCGGCACAGGAGCCAAATCCGGCATGTAGGCAAGCCGATGCCGCACGTCCGCCGGATACAGCAGCGCATCGATTCCACACAAAAATACCTCGCCGTAGGTCGGCTCCATCAATGTCGACAAGATTCGGAACGTGCTCGTTTTGCCCGCCCCGTTCGGCCCGACCAGTCCGTAAATCTCTCCGCGGGGCACCTCCAGGTTCAGGCTTTTCACTGCCACCGTTTCCCCATAATCCACCCGCAAATCAATTGTGCGGATAGCGAGTTCTTCGGACATGCGGGTGTTGGATTCGACCGTTCCGATTCAACAGGGTTGGATTGGCAAATCAACCCTATTCGTTCGTGACTCACCTCATTTAAATTCCGTTGCAAAGAACGGATTGTGCCGTTTTTCCTCACCAACCGTTGTCATCGGTCCGTGTCCCGGACACAAAACGGTTTCGTCCGGCAGCGTCAGTATTTTTTCGCGGTTATTTTCCCACGCATCCTCAAAGGAGATCATCCCGCCTCCCATGGAACCGGCGAACATCGCATCTCCCACCACTGCGACCGGCTGCGCCAGACCAGAAATCACGTAGGTCGTCCCGCCCACGGAATGCCCACTTGTCGTCCGGGTTTCGACTTTCAGATTTCCGATCGAAAATTCTGCGCCTTCCTCAAACGTTTTCGTTCCCGGCCACGGCTCTTCTGCGTTCGAAAACTTCTTCACCTCGCCCTCGATGCCTGCTTCCAGTCGCTGCAAATCAGCAATGTGATCGTTGTGAGTGTGAGTTAAGAAAATCGCTTCGATCGTCAGCCCTCGAGAATTCGCTTCTTCCAACATCGGCTGCGAATCCGTCCCAGTATCGAAACAGGCCGCCGTTTTCGTTTCCGGATCCCAGATCAAAAACGCGTTCACGCGCATATCCCGATACGGCGTGTTGAAAATTTCGACGCCATCGACCGAAACTGAACGGGGATACCAAGACTTCGAAGCCGACACGGTGAGCGCCTCCGCATCCAGATCGAGCTCCTTCGCGACCTTACGCAGGGCATCCTCGTCGCAAAATTCCCCCCGGCACAACCGGGACAGCACATCCGATGCGACGCCCGTTTTTTCCGCCAGTTCCGCCTCCGTCACGCGGCGCCCTCGCATCGTTTTGGCGATGATATCCTCAAAAAAATCTTCGATCGGAATGTTCATTTCGAAACAACTTTCACACGCTCCGCGCCAGCGTAAACATTAAAACTCTTGTCCCGCAAAAAACCGATCAAGGTCTGCCCGCTCTCCTTCGCGACCTCGACGGCCAGACTGCTGGGCGCGGAAATCCCGGCGACGAAGGGAATTCCGGCTGCGAGAGATTTTTGCATCAGCTCGAAAGAAATCCGGCCGCTGACGAGCAAAATCGAATCGGACAGCGGCAAGTTTCCGTCCAGGACAGCCCGGCCGATGACCTTATCGAGCGCGTTGTGACGTCCGACATCTTCCCGTAGCCACCGCAGTTCTCCCGTCGGATCAAAAATCGCACTGGCGTGCAGACCACCCGTCCGGTCGAATGTTTCCTGCGCTTTGCGCAGTGTTTTTGGAAGCGAAAGAATTACTTCATCGGAAACGGAAATTCCGCCCGCAGCGACCGGTTTGAACTGCTGAAAGACGGATTCGATCGTCGCTTTTCCGCAAACGCCGCAGCTGCTCGAGGTGAAAACGTGCCGGGTCAGCGATTCGAGATCAACGGCGTGGCCGGGCGCGAGTTTCGCCCGGATCGTGTTTCCTGCCTGATCCGGGTCGACGTCGGGGCAGGCGGAGATCTCGAACAATTCGTCGCCGGATTCGACTACGCCTTCGGTCAGCAAAAATCCTGCAGCGAGTTCGTCGTCGTGCCCCGGCGTCCGCATCATCACGGCGACGCTGCGATCATCGATGCGGAGTTCGAGAGGTTCCTCTGCCGCGACGACATCCTCTGATTTGATCAACCCTCTTCCTGCGCGAAAACGTTCCAACAGGGTTGGTTTGTCGAACAGACCCTGTTGGATCGTTTCGAGGTCTTCGGGTCGATTCAGATTTGCGAAGAACGCCTCCTCCGTTTCTGTTTCAATCGGCACGGTCTCGATCTCAGATTTGGCGATCAGTTTCTGGAGAGAAAATTCGCCGGTCGCGATTTGTTCCCGAACCAGCGATAGAATTGATTTGGGATAGACGGCGGCGAGCGGCTCAAACCGATCCCCGATTTTCGGCACGACCCCGTTTCCAAATTCGACTAACCGATTCAAAAAATCAGTCGGTAAATTCGGGAGGTCCACAGCCAAAACAAGCAGACGATCTGTTTCGCATTTTTCGAGACACGCGAGGAGGCCGCCGATGGGACCGATATCGGATTCCTCGTCGGCCAAAATCGTGACGCCTTCGAGAAAATCGGGGAAGGGCTGGCTGCCGTTGGTCGAGAGAAAAACTTCCGCTGGCTCCGGGTCGATTTGAGCAAATTTGGCGAGCTGGAATGCGAACAGCGGTTGGCCGCGCCATTTCAGGAATGCTTTGTCCTCGCCGCCGAAGCGGGACGATTTTCCCCCGGCAATGAGGGCTACGGAGATCGGGGCACTCACGATTTTTCCCGGGCGAGAATTTCGTCCACTTTTTCCAAAATTCCGTCGACCGGCCAAAGTCGCCCGATTCCTTCATAACCGCAGGCCAGCATTCCTTCTTCCGGCCCCATGAATTCAACGTCCCGATCTTTCAAGGTCTCAACATTCTTCTGCGTCGCGGGGTGAAGCCACATCTTGCCGTTCATGGCAGGGGCGATCAAAACCGGCGCTCGGGTGGCGAGATGAATCGCACTGAGAGTGTCGTCGGACAGTCCGAGAGCGAATTTGGCAACGACGTTTGCCGTGCATGGCGCGACGAGGAGTAAATCGGCTTCGTCGGCGAGTTGGATGTGACCGGGATGCCAACTCTCCTTTTCGTCGTAAAGGCTGGTGGTGACCGGATTCTTTGAAAGAACCTGGAGGGTCAGCGGGGTGATGAATTCAGTGGCATCCTGCGACATCACGACGTGGACCGAATGGCCCCGCTTGGTGAGCTGGCTGGCGAGATCAGCGGCTTTGAATGCGGCGATGGAGCCGCTAACGCCGAGGACAATGTTTTTGGAGTCGGACACGGCTGAAGTTAGTCCGAATCGATGAACGCTTCAACGCGGGAACGATCCATCCGGCAGATCCGCCAATCGGGCATCACGTCGGCACCAATTGACTCGTAGAACTCGATTGCATTCTGATTCCAGTCCAACACGCACCACTCAAGACGACCGGCGTTTCGTTGCTTCGCGATTTCAGCGACCGATTTCAGCAGCTGCTTCCCGATCTTTTGACCACGAAATTCCGGCCGGACGTAGATGTCTTCGAGCCAAATTCCGGCTTTGCCGACGAAGGTCGAGAAGGTGGAAAAATAGATCGCGTAACCAATCGGCTGGCTGTCATCGGTTACCGCCACCAGTGCGGCCGCAGCCGGTTGTTCCCCGAAGAGAGCCTCCTGAAAATCTTCCTCCTTCGCGACGAGCTGGTGTCGAAGCTTTTCGAAATCGGCGAGTTCGCCGATCAAACCGAGAATGGCGGGCACGTCATCCGGGCGGGCGGGGCGAATTGAAACGGGATTAGTCATGAGTCGATTTCATCCTGTTTCAAAGTCAGTTGGCACGGCGACTGCTCTTTCAGGGAAGCACATCAGCCAACCGGATTCGTCCGGTTGGCACCCAGAGGGTTGAAACCAACAGCAGCCCGGCTGGCTTTCAAGAGAATACAATTTTGCGGGTTTTACGGGGGTTTTACCTGCGACTCTTGGCCGGTCGGGCTGACTGTCTTTCGAAAAAGAGTCAGTGCCCGGCAGCCACTTCGCCTTCCTCCAATTCTTCGGGTTTGTAGCCACCCTTCGAGCGGAAATAGAAAAAGATGATCAGGTAGCAAACCAACATGAACGTCGGCAGAGCTGCGACCTGGTAAAACGCAGCCTTCTTGTGCGGATATTTCACTTCGGTCACAGTGGCCTGCTCTTCCTCGCTCAACGCCTTTACTTTGTCGTCATCGAGGCTCGGCGTGCTGCCAAGGAACACGACACTCTTCGGGGCGCCGCTGACTTTTTCATGAATCGCAGGGTGATTCTCCTTCAAATCCGCAACGATCCCCTTGTCCTGCAACCCCCCCATGATCGGCGATCCGAGGATACCCATGCCTAAAACACCCACGGCGGAGACGCCGTTCAAGGTCAATGCTCCGCCCTTGGGAAACTGCTCGGAAACGAGGCCGAGCGTGGTCGACCAAAGGAAGGTTTTCCCGAATGCATATACCGTCGCCGCGACGATGATCATGAACGCAGCGGCTTTCGACAAAAACAACAGTCCGAGGATCGCGACGATCGCACTGACGACCAGCAGGCCAATCGGCGAAAACTTGTGAACAATCGGACCAGCATAAAACCGCAGAATCGTCATGATCGTGGACACGTAAATGAAAATCCAGCCAGCCTGGGCAGGCGTGAAATCCGCACCCAATAAATCCGGCATCCAGCTGTCGGTGCCGAGCTCCGTGGTGGCGAGGGGGCCCATCGTAATCAAGATCAGCAGGAACATCCAATGCCCCAGACTCCGGGTGTAGAGACCCGCCAAAATACCTGCGGCGACGCCAATTAGCGCACCAACCCACAAGGGTGGCGATGCAAAATCGGGATTCAGGCTGGATACGATTTGGAAAACGCCCAACACCAGCAGCCAGGTGATGATGAAAAAGCCGATGCCACCAACCTGTCCCAGCATTTCCCGGTAGGAAACATTTGCAGCGACCCGCTCGTTCACGGGGAATTTTCGGGGAATGATCATCACCGCGTAGATCACGACAGGGATGAAACACATCGCGTATTTCACGTGCCAGTTTGCGTCACCGAGCGCAATTGAAGTCAGCGCCCCGAGCGCCAGGCCGGCCGGCCAGCCCGCATGCAAAATATTCAGCCACTTGGCTTTTTCCTTTTTGAAGGCAGTCGCTACGACAGGATTGATGAACGCTTCGACCATGCCGTTTGCGATGGCGATCAGGAAAACACTCCAGTACAAGGCACTCGGAGTTTTTGCGAAAAGTGTCAGCAGCAAGGACGCAATGTGACAGCCCATCGCGATGAATGCCGTCGTTTTGTACCCGATGTAATCAATGATCAGGCTGAAGACGATGATGGAAATCGCGAACGGCCAGAGACCAACTCCGAGAATCGTTCCCTTGTCCGCTTCCGACAGGCCGAAATCCTGCTGCCAGTTTCCGATGATGTTGGCACGGAGCCCGAACACGAACGACGTCGCCACAAGGGCGATAAAACACGCCCAGAACAGCTTCTTGTTTTCTGCTTCAGAAGAATCACTCATAGAATTTCCGGTGGGTTTTCAGGAATCGCGGATTGTTCGGAAAAACCTGCGGAAAATCAATCCTGAACTTGAAAACGAACCAACAGGGTCCATTCGCCAAACCAATCCTGTTGGTTCGTTTTTTACCCGATCAATTCCTCCAACGCCATCGCGGAACAGCCGATGATCCCTGCCGTGTTACCGAATCGGGCCGGAACAATTTTCAACCCCTCAATCAGTTCTTCGCTCAATCCGGATTCGATTTTTTTGCGGAGCGGATCGAACAGGAGATCACCCGCGTGGGCGACGCCGCCTCCAATTACGATCGCATCGGGATTCAACAGGTAGATGATGCTCGTCAGAACGGTCCCCAGCAGCACTGACACTTCCTCCCAAACCTGGCAAGCGACTGCATCGCCCTCTTTTGCCCGGCCCGCCAGGAACTCTGGTGTGGATTCGTCCTCTGATATTTCACGGCCGGCAATTTCCCGATACATTCGCCTCGCCATTTCCCCGATCTGGCGATTGCCGATGTACCGTTCCAAAGCTCCGAAATTTCCGTACGGTCCGTCCACTCCCCGATAATCGACTGACATCTGCCCGATTTCGCCGGCTGCAAACTGTTTTCCCCGGTATACCTGCCCATTCAAGATTAATCCTCCGCCGACGCCGGTTCCAAGGGTCACGCAAACCACGTTCTCGAAACCCCGACCGGCTCCGAATCGCCACTCTGCGAATGCCATGCAGTTCGCGTCGTTTTCGATCAACGTCGGCATGCCGGATCTTTCGATCAGGATTTCGCGCAGAGGCACCGAAGTCCATCCCGGGACGTTGGTGAGATTGTAGGTCACACCGTTCGCAAAATCGATTGCACCTGGAACTCCGACTCCGACTGCTTCAATTTCCGGATGCCGCTCACGAATCGCCGCAATTTTTTCCACAATGGCACCGATCAGCGCATCCGGTCCGGAAAACTCGCCCGTCGGGATTCGTTCAATCTCGCCCAGAACCGATTCGCCGCGAACCACGCCGGCTTTTACCGATGTGCCGCCGAAATCAATGCCGAGAGCCGTTTTCGTTCCATCGCTCATCTCGAAAAATTCAGTCCGCCGATAATCCGCAGACCATCCATTGTCAAAACCGGATGCACCGACTCGATTTCCGGCAATCCTGCCGCGATTAATTCCGCGTGACCACCCGTGGCAATAATCTTTGCATCCGCTTTCAATTCCCTTCCGATCTGGCTCAATATTTCTCGAACCAGCCCCCGGTATCCGTAAACCGCGCCGGACAACATGGCATCTTCAGTCGATTTCCCGATGGCCGCCGGAGGTTCGCGGAGATCGATCCTGGGAAGCAGGGCGGTTCGCTGATGGAGATAGTCTCGCATCGAATCGAGCCCGGGAGCGATCACGCCGCCGATGTAGGCCGGCCGTGAACCGTGCGTCGCAATGATATCGAAGGTTACCGCTGTGCCGAAATCGACGACGATGATAGGCAGCGCCGATTCTCCGAATAATTCGCAAACCGCCGCCGCATTGGCGAGGCGGTCCGCCCCGATCGTGGATGGATTGGGGAAATCGATCGCAATGCCGAGTTCAATCTCGTGACTGATCTCCGTCGTCGGGTAGTCAGAAAGCCACGAGCGAAGAGCAGCGCCTTTTTCCGGCACGACGGAAGCCGTGACAATTCTCTCAAATTCCCAGCCCTCCAGCAAATCAAAGACAGCCTTTCCGGACAGGTCCAGCGTGTCGATCACGCGGTGTTCGCCGGTCAACGAATCCCGTTCCGCGAGGGCGAACTTGGTGCGCGAATTGTTGTTGTTCACCAGGAGAAGTTCGGCGCGGCTCATGATTGCTCGTCGAGATTCACCGCCAATCGCTCCCCGTCAATTTCCAGCCACAATTTCGCCGCGTTCCCTTCCCCTTGAATCCAGTATTTCAATTCCGCCGTCGATTCGCCGTCAGCTTCCAGAACCGGGGGCGGTTCAAATGGCAGAAAGAACGAATCGATTTCGTCGCCTGCATCCGTAACCAGGCGGACTGTCGGCGATTTTAGTTCGAGGGAATCTCCGTCCTGGTTCCGGCCCAGAACGGTCAATTCAACAACCTTACCCCCTGGCTCCTGGACGGCAGAGACTTTGCGAATCTCGAATCGCGCAGATTTTTTGGGCCCCGTGTCTGGTTTTGTATTTCCGCCCTTGGCCTCGGGGTCATCGGGAGAATTCTTTCCATTGCTGTCTGACTTCACCACAGGGGCTGGCTCCGGTTTTTCGGCATCCCCATCCGTCTTGAAAACGAACCAAATCGCCCCTCCAACCAGGAAAAGGAGAAGCCAGATCTCGATTCGTTTGAACATCGTCATTCGGACCAATCAAACGCTCCGAATCTGAAAATGCAATTCAGAGATTGATTTCGGCCCTGTCTCCCCGACAATTGCGCCCGTCAAAAATTGACGAAAAACGAATCAACAGGGTTGGTTCGTTGAGCAGACCCTGTTCATTCGAAAATCGACAAAATTCACATGCGTATTCTCTCCGGCATTCAACCGAGCGGTCGCCTGCACATCGGGAACTATCTCGGGATGATGGAGCCTTCGATCCGGCTACAGGACGAGGGAGACGCATTTTACTTCATCGCCGACTACCATTCGCTCACCTCCATCCACGATCCGGAGGAACTGCGGCAGAATGTCCGGGATTTAGCGACGGATTTCCTGGCTTGTGGGCTGGACCCCGAAAAGGCGACGTTTTGGAGACAGTCTGCTGTTCCGGAGGTGACGGAATTGACATGGATTTTGAGCTGTGTCACGCCGATGGGCCTGCTGGAGCGCTGCGTTTCCTACAAAGACAAGATCGCGCAGGGAATCACATCGTCGCACGGACTATTTGCCTATCCGGTATTGCAGGCGTCGGATATCTTGATTTTTGATTCCAACGTGGTGCCGGTCGGAAAGGATCAGAAGCAACACCTCGAAGTGACTCGGGATATCGCGATGAAATTCAATGATCGTTATGGCGAGGATTTGCTGGTCGTACCGGAACCGCGGATTCGCGAGGCCACAGCGGTCGTGCCCGGGCTGGACGGCCAGAAAATGTCTAAAAGTTACGACAACGCGATCGACATTTTTGAAGATACGGAGAAGAAGTTGCGCAAAAAGATCATGAAAATCGTGACGGATTCCACGCCGGTCGAAGACCCGAAGGATCCGGAAGGCAGCTACCTCGTTCAGCTGTATTCTCTGTTCGCATCCCCGGACGAAGTGAAGGCAATGGAGGATTCATTCCGCGCTGGCGGCGAGGGATACGGTTTTTACAAGCAGCAGCTTTTTGAAACGATCTGGAATTTTTTCCTGCCGATGCGTGAGCGCCGCGACGAACTTGTCGCTGATCCATCCTACGTCGACGATGTTCTCGAAGCCGGGGCAAAAAAAGCCCGCGCGAAGGCGCGTAAGGTGCTGGACCGGGTGCGAAGCGCGGTCGGCCTGTAATTGGCGCAGTTGTTGCTGCTGTTCACTTTCTACCTGCTACATGAAATCGGATACGGAAATCACTACTTTTGAAAACGGCGTGCAATTGGCTACGACAGCGATGCCGCACATGGAAAGCGTCGCGGTTGGATTCTGGACTCAAATTGGCAGTCGGCATGAGGATTTTGATGAGAACGGCATTGCCCATTTCGTCGAGCACCTGTTGTTCAAAGGGACGCCAACCCGTTCGGCTCCGGAAATTTCCCGCCAGATCGAACGCCTCGGAGCGACCCTGGATGGCTTCACTGTGGAAGATCACACCTGCTACCACGTCAAAGGTCCCTCTGACCACCTGGAGCCGCTAGTCGAGGTCCTGGCCGATTTGTATCGCTTCCCGGTATTCGACCCTCGCGATATCGAAGCGGAGCGGAATGTGATTTTTGAAGAAATCGCGATGATTCGTGACCAACCTTCCCAGATGCTGGAGGATTTACTCAGCGAGGCGGCCTGGGGGATGGAACACCCGCTTGGCAAACCGATTACGGGAACGGAAATCACATTGACGGGAATCAGCCGAAACGAGCTGCTTCGTTTTTTTCAGCGTGCCTATGCGTCTCAGGAAACGGTGATTTCAGTCGCCGGAAACATTGATCACGCGAAGACAGCTGAACTGATTCAGGAGCGGATGGGTGATTTGGTTCGCTCTGAACCGTTTGATTTCGAAATTGCTGATCCACCCATGCAGGGCTTTGCCTTCGAAGCGAGGGAGGATCTGGAGCAGGCGCAGCTGGCGGTTGGATTTCGGGGCTGCTCGCGGATCGACTCGGATCGCTACGCAATGAAAATGCTGAATGTCTTGCTGGGCGAAAACATGAGTTCGCGGCTGTTCCAGGTTTTGCGGGAGGAACTTGGGCTTTGTTATGAAGTACAAAGCGACATCATGGCCTTTGAAGATGCGGGCCTGTTGCACGCTTACCTGGCGCTAGATCCGGAAAACGTGACTGCCGCCCTTGATTCGATTGCCGGCATACTGAAATCGTTTCGTTCCCAGGCTATTTCCGAATCGGAATTGGAAGAAGCGAAATCGTATCTAATCGGCCAGAGCCGGATCGCCCTCGAAAATACGGCTGCTCAGATGATGTGGGCGGGCGAGTCATTGCTGACATTTCAAGAATGGACCTCGCCTGCAAGCGTTTTTGACCGCATCCACGAAGTCACTCCTGAGGATGTCCAGCAAATGGCGCAACGCGTGTTTCAGCCGCAAAACATGGTCGTGGCCGGAATCGGCCCGCATTCAGCCGGACTGGAATTGAACCGTTGGGATTTGGTTTCGTAAACCTGCAGGTCTGAATCGAACCAACAGGGTTCGATTACCGAATCAACTCTGTTGATTCGGTTTTTCTTCCAGAGCTTTGATTCGTTCGAGGACTCGACCGAGTTGCTTGATTCGCATCGATTCGCGGCGGCTTTCCTTGATGGGCTTGGCAGGGTAGCCAAACCAGGTGCCACCGGATTCCTTGATGCTGGAAATGACGCCGCTGCGGGCGCCACAGATGGTCTGGTCCGCGATTGTGAGGTGACCGGCAACGCCGCACTGGGCGGCAAGAGTGACGTAATTTCCGATGCGGGTGCTGCCTGAAATTCCGGTCTGGGCCACGACCAGGCAATGTTTGCCGATGACGACGTTGTGGGCGATTTGGCAAAGGTTGTCGATCTTCGTGCCTTCACCGATCACGGTTTCGCCGAAACGGGCCCGGTCAATCGTGGTGTTCGCTCCGATTTCGACGTCATTCTCGACCCGGACAATACCGAGTTGCTCAATCTTCTGGTGGCGACCGTCGGCAAATTCAAATCCGTAACCGTCTCCGCCAATCACAACGCCGGAGTGTATGATCACGCGATCTCCAATCTTCGATCCTTCCCGCAGACTGACATTCGGTCCGATCTCACAATCGGAACCAATCTCGCAATTCTCTCCGACGACCGCGCCTGCACCAATCCGCGTTCCGGAACCAATTTTCGATCCGTCGAAAACTACTGCATTTGGCAGGATCGAAACAGAGCCAGGATCGATCTTGCAGTTTTCGCCAATCGAAGCGGAAGGATGAATCCCCGGCCGAAACGCGGGTTTGGCGACACCAAATTCCCGAATGATGGTATCAAATGCGAGGATCGGGTTTTCGACCTCGATGAGCGCGACAGCCTCAGGCGTTACAAATTCACCTGCCGACGGAGGCGGGACGAGGATTGCGGCGGCTTTCGATTCTTTCAGATCCTGCAAATACTTTTCGTTCCCGAAAAAGCTGATATCCGTATCCCCGGCATCGCTCAAACTCTGGAAACCGAGGATCGTCAAATCCGGATCACCTGCGGTTATTTTTCCACCAACAAGGTCGGCGAGGAACTGGAGAGTGGATTCCAAGGTCGCGGAGCGTACAGATTATCGGGCAAAAGAAAACGGGGCCGTAGCATTGCTGCAGCGGCCCCGTGAAACGGATCAATCAAACCGCGATTACGGAGCTTCGCCGGTTTCCGGAGCAGCCGGAGCCGCGCCTCCGGGCGTGTTCGTCGTCGTATTTTCGTTCGGGCGCTTTGAGGGAGGAACCCAGCCAGCAGGAGCATTGGCATTGAGCGCTGCAATCAGTTCAACGGTGAGGTTCGGAACTTTTTCGGAATCAAAGAGGATCACCTTGTTCGCCTTCGGGAGGAAGGAGCGGTCAAGAACCAGGTCATACCCTTTTCCCTGGACCATGGCGTTCAATACATCGCGAATTTCGGCAACCAGCGTGGCTTCCATGGTCTGGCGAGCCTGCAGAATTTCTGCCTGGTATTTGCGCTGTGCGTCCTGAATTTCTCGAGCTTTCGTGGCACGCTCCTGCACCACGGTTTGAAGTTTTGCGAAAGCCTCTTCGCGTTTGGCCTGTGCGAGGACCGAGTCGCGGGCGGTCTTGTCAAGTTCGGCCAACTGATTCGTGAGCGCCTGGTAATCGGCTTGGCGTTCGTCCAGACTTTTGCGCTTGTCCTTGGCGAGAGCGTTGATTTTCTCGACCTCCTGCTCGGTCTTGTAATAGTCGTTCAGAGCGGATTGCATGTCGACCACCGAGATGCGGAGGTTTTCGCCCTGTGCGTTTGCAGTTTGTCCGAAAGTGGCCCAGAAGGCCAGTCCGGCGAGAATGGAGAGTGGCAGGTAACGCTTCATAGTCATGTGAGAGTTGTGAATTGAGAGACCGGCCCGCAGGAAGTGGTGTCCGGTTGAGCGGGTTGCTAGGAAAGCAGAAAACCGCCGAAACGCAAACGATTATGGGATAGGCAGCCTTAGGGTAAATCCCGGAATTAACTGAAATGCGGACCACAAAAAAGGGGCGATTGAATCGCCCCTTCCAGTTTAGAATGTGTAGCCGATAGTAAAGTTGAAGCGGCCGCTGCTGTCGTTGAATTCGTCAGCATCCAGCGGAATCCCGTAATCGAGTCGAACCGGAGCTCCACCCAGCAGGAAGAGTCGAAGACCAACACCCCAGTCGGAGTTCGTACCGCCACCGACTGTCCCGGAAGGACCGCCACTGACTTGGCCGACATCGTAGAAAACTGCACCCCGAATCTTGGGAACGAGCGGGAAAGTGACTTCGGCTGTTGCAAACCAGGATTCATCGCCACCCACCACTTCGAGTGATTCAGGATCCTTGGGACCCACATCGCGGAAATCGAAACCCCGCAGGTTATTGGCACCACCGAGGAACTGACGGGTGAAGATATGATCACCGTCGGAGGCCTTGTAGCGACCACGACCAGTCAGGATGAAATTGTAGGGCAATTCAAGGTGCTTCTCCCCGGAAATACTGTATGCGACGTCGTCGACGTCACCTCCGAGACCCGCGAATTCAAACCCGGCGCTGACGCGCTGACCTTCTGTCGGGAGATACAGATCATCGCGAGAATCGTACACGATGTCGGTTCCAATCGTGCTCTTGAAGAAATCACCCTCTTCTGCGGTGAAGAAGTCGGAAGCTCCGGATTCGGCGTCTATCTCATAATTTTCAGCTGAGTATTTCAGAACCCCATAGACCCTCTCAAAGAGCGACTTTCTCAAGCTAAGGGAACCCCCATAAACGGTCTGATCATATTGATCGCTGAGGAACAGCAGGTCCCGGTAAAAGACTTCGCCGGTGAGTGCGAGGCGATGCCCCATAAACCAGGGCTCGGTTAGGCTCATTTGGAAATCACGACGCTCAGTACCGGCGCGGAGACTCATCCGGAATCTCTGACCTGCACCGGTCAAAGATGGCCAGTTCCCGATGTCAAAGTTCGTCTGGGTGACTTCCACAAAACCGACCAGATCATCGATCGAACTGAATCCGGCACCGAAATTAATCGTTCCCGTGGGCTTCTCCGAGACGCGAATCAACAGATCTTTCTCATCCAGGTAGCTGGTATCGAGTGGGACAGTCTCGACATCCGAGAAATAATTCATGTTCCGCAGGCGGCGTTTTGAAGCGGCAAGTTTCACGGTGTCGTAATTTTCACCCGGCAAAAGCGCCAACTCCCGGCGAATCACTTCGTCCTTGGTTTTGGTGTTCCCTTCAATATGAACCTGACCAACCCGGAAAGCATTCCCTTCAGAAACCTGGTAAATCACGTTCACCATTCCCGGACCGGCTTCCTGGAACTGCGTATTCACGCGGGAATCCACAAATCCGCGCGAGCCATACTGGTCTTCAATCAACTGAACGTCTGATTTCTGATCCGAGCCGGAATAAACATTGCCGGCCGCGGTCTTCAGATAGGGAGCGATCTCTGTTTCGTAGGGAATTTGTTCCACTCCCACAACAGACACCCCCGCAACCGTGTAGGGACTGCCCTCGTCGATCGTCATGACGACATCAACGTTTTCGGAATCTGCCTGCACGCGGGAAACATTCACGACACGGGCGTTCAGATATCCATGATCCTTGTAGTGATCTTCAATCCGGGCCACATCTTCCTGCAGGGAAGCTGCATCGGATCGGCCCTTTTTCCCGAAAGGCATCAGGCTCTTCGGTTTCTGTTCCATTACTTTGGTGAGTTCTCTGCCGCTGAAAGCGGAATTTCCAACAAACTCCACGGTGCGGAGGACGCCTCGCCCGCCTTCGTTGATCTTGAAAGTTACGATGGAGTAACCGGCAGAATCAGGAGCGGAAATCCCGTAGCTGATGGTGGCTTCCGGGAATCCTTTCTTCCGATACATTTCCTGAATCTCGGTCCGACCTTCCTGGATCACCGATTCATCAATCGCCTCATTGACCTTCAGGTCGATCTTGTTTTCGAGTTTCTTGGTCGGAAAAATCGAATTCCCCTGGAATTCGACGCCACCGTAAAGCGCGCGGGTTTGAACAACCACAATCAATCCAATTCCGCCGGGCGCCGGCTTCGAGAGCATCCGCACGTTCTCAACCAATCCGCTTCCATACAGATTTTTGACATCGTCATCAATTTTTGCCGCAGAAAGAGGCGCGCCCACTCGCGTCGACATCCGGGCCAGGATTTGTTCCGGCGCAACTGCCTGGGCCCCGACGTATTGAACATCGATAGATTTAACTATCGTTCCTTCCTGAGCCTGGAGAGCAGGCCCGATCGGAAGTAGAATTGCGAAAGCAACCGCAAGCGAAGCAATGCCTCTGAGAAAGATTGATTTTGAGGCTTGAAATGAATAATTCATCGGAGAGAAGCAGCGTGTTTTTGTGTGTGCGGTGTTTCGTCGGAAAATGTAGACGGAATTCCCGGAAGGGACATCTGATAAAACCTGTTCTTTTCGGAAAAAATCGGCGTTGGGTCAAGCGGGAAGTGAAGAAATCCCAAGGTTAAAATTGGGAACAGTTCTGTAAATACCAGACAAACTCTCACTTTTAACGGTTTTGAAGGGACTGTAAACAGATTTTCTGTCTCCCAAATCGGTCGACGGTGTTCCTTTTTCGGTTATCTTAACTATTAAGATATCAAAACCTGATTTCTAAACCTGATTTTGACACGCCGGATTTACCATGCCAGACACATTCGTCAACGAAGTTTCTCCACTTTCTTCGCCGGATTCAGGCGAGATGGCAGAAGCTTCCGACGCCGTCATGAGTGACCCTTTCTATAAAGATTCCACCGAATCTCCTGCTACTGATTTCGATAAAGCGTTGAGGCCTCCCGATTTCGAGGAATTTTGCGGTCAATCGAAGGTAAAGGAACGTCTCATGCTCATGGTCGAAGCGGCCAAGCAGCGGGGCGACGCCCTTGACCACGTCCTGCTGAGCGGCCCGCCCGGCCTGGGGAAGACCACCCTCGCTCACATTCTCGCCCGGGAATTCGGTAGCCAAATCCACTGCACCTCCGGTCCGCAAATCGAAAAGGCGGGCGATCTAGCGGGAATCCTCACCAATCTTCAGCACGGCGACTTCCTATTCATCGATGAAATCCACCGGCTCCATCCGGCGATCGAAGAATACCTTTATCCAGCAATGGAAGACTTCCAACTCGATATCATCATCGATCAGGGCCCTAACGCCCGCTCTATCTCGCTGTCCCTGCCGCCCTTTACCCTCGTAGGCGCCACCACCCGGGCCGGAATGCTCACCGCGCCCCTGCGATCCCGCTTCGGAATGACGAACCGACTCGATTACTACACTCCGGAAGATCTCGTCAGAATTATCAAGCGTTCCGCCAACCTCATCGACATCGAAATCGATGAAGGTGGAGCTTTGGAAATCGCATCTCGCAGCCGCGGTACGCCGCGAATTACAAACAACCTGCTTCGCTGGGTGCGGGACTATGCGCAGGTAAAAGCCGACAACGCGATTACTCAGTCCATCGCAGACAAGGCACTCGGGATGATGGAAATCGACGAGGATGGCCTGGATGAAATGGACAAGCGTATCCTCGAAGCCCTGATTTATAAATTCAGCGGTGGTCCCACCGGCCTGGGGACAATAGCGGTCGCAGTTGGTGAGGACGAATCCACCATCGAGGAAGTTTACGAACCCTACCTGATCCTCCAGGGATACCTTCAACGAACCCCGCGCGGTCGCGTCGCAGCCCCTGCTGCCTACCGGAAACTCGGTCTTGAAGTGCCCGCCAATCAGCCGCCCGACGACTCACAGGGCGAGCTTTTCTCCTAAAAAAGCCCCCCCCGATATCGCCATGAAAGAGACTTTCGAACAACTCGAAAAACTGTCCGGAGCCCTGCAGGACGTCGAATACCAGTTCCTCATTCTCGAACCAATCCTCCTCTACGGCATCGTTTTCGGGATTATCGGCTTCATCGCCAGCTACTTCATGAAAGCGGACAAGCTCCAAATCGCTGCCCTCGTCGTCATCGCTGCTTCCTCCTTTGTCTTCCTCCCCTACATCAGCGCCCGCAGCAAGGCACAACCCCGCATCGAAAAAGTCTACAAAATCGAGTCGCCCTCCCGGGTGAAGCACTTCGCTGACAACACCTGGTCCTGGAAAGAAAACAAGTGGATGTACTACGCCGTTGCCGGGCTCGCCATCGCCACAATCCTCGTCGGAGCGCGCCGCAACCGACTCGGTCTCACCCTCAGCATTGCCACCGTTCTATTCGGCCTCATCGCCGCGAAAAACAGCGCCTGGATGCACTACAGGGACGCTCTTGCCTATCATCCAAATCTCAAAACCAACGAAGCACCCGTGACAGAGAAATTGCGGGCCAAACCCGCGTCAACATCCGGTGTTTTCGAAACGCCCGCCACGGCCTCCCGTTCCGGTTCCGGCCGAATTGAAGCAGCACCCGCTCCTCCAGCGTCGACCGGTCGCCCTCCCCGCTCCGTTACCCCGCTCAACGGCAACTGACGCCACTCTCGCAAATTCGCGCACTCGGGTTACTTTTCCGTGAAAACCGGACCAAGTCCGGCACGTATCAGATTTCATGGATAAATCTCCGACCGAACCCAACGACCGGACCCTGAAACTCGGCGTTAATATCGACCACGTCGCCACGCTTCGGCAGGCTCGCTACGCCCCGATGCTCGACTCCCCAAACGCCGAGCCCTCCGTCCTCGCCGCCGCCCACGAAGTCGAAGCTGCCGGAACCGATTCAATCACGGTTCACCTCCGGCTCGATCGCAGGCATATCCAAGACCGCGACGTATTCGAGCTTCGCGAAAAAATTCACACCAAGCTCAATCTCGAGATGGGCAACACCGACGAAATCCTGCGGATCGCCCTGAAAGTGAAACCGGAATTCGTCTGTCTCGTCCCCGAGAACCGCCGCGAGGTAACCACCGAAGGCGGTCTCAACGTCATGAACGCCGACACCTCCCTGAATCGCACCATCGAATCTCTCCACGGTCGCGGAATCCGGGTCAGCCTTTTTGTCGATCCCGATCCCGATCAAGTCGAAGCCGCCGCAAAAACCGGTGCCGAAATGATCGAATTGCACACCGGTGCCTATGCCAATGCCGATGTCGCCGGCGGCGAAGCAGAACTCGAAGAATTGATCCGTGCCGCAAAAATCGGTCACGAAGCCGGTCTCCAAATCAACGCCGGCCACGGGATCACCCTGTCAAACCTTCCGCGCCTGATGCGCGTTCCTCATCTCGCCGAACTCAACGTCGGGCATCACCTGGTCTCCCGCGGAGTTTTCACCGGCCTCGGCAATTCCGTCCGCGACATGCTCAGCCTGATGAGCAGCTACGACGAAATCCAGTGCGCTTTGCGATAAAACGAATCAACAGGGTTCGTTCATCGAACCAACCCTGTTGGATCGTGACAATGGGAATTTACTCTTTGGCGTGAAATTCCGCGTAGTGCTTGGCGAGCACGTCTTCTCCAAAATCGCCGTCGAAGTCGCGCCACACAGCATGCACGTGATTTGCTCCATTTTGCGTATTGGCATATTCGAGCAGGAAAGTCGGGCCCTGAACCCGGTAATAGTGCGGTTCGTTTTTCTCGAATCCACCCGCCCACGCGAAGACGACTTTGTCCAGTTCCGCGTCGATCGTCGCCAACTCATCTTTCGCCACGTCCGGGCGGAGCCGTTTCACGTACACCCCAATCAATCTTCCGAGCAGCTTCTTCTGCTCATCGTTCAATTTCCCATAAGCCAACCCGCCACCTTCCAGCGGAGCCACCTTTCGCTCCGCGGACGTCAAAATATCCCGGGGCGCTTTGTCCATGATGATCGCTTCCTTTTTCTGTGCGTCGTCGAGCGATTTGATCAGTTTTCGAGCTACATCTTCCTCCGCTGCGAGGACCCGAAGCCCTTTCCTTGGCCCGTCCAGGATTTCAGCCGGATTTGAAGCGAAAAAAATCGGTGTTCCCGCCACGACCTTGTCGTCCGCCACGGTGAAATTCATTGAAACGTGGTGGCCTTCCACCCGCCAGCCCCAGGCTTTCGCGCCCGGTTCACCGAAAATCGACACGTAATACATCTTCGGATCCCGGTGGTCTTTCTTCTCAATCTCAAAAAGGACCTGCTCCAGCGTCATGATCTGCAACGCCTGCACGTAAGCATCGTGTCCCAGCCCTGTGCTCAACAGCGCAAGGGCGAGCAACTGTTGCTCGTGTTTCATTTCTGAAATCGGAAGTCCGCCGCGCTTCCCTTCGCCTTCGAACGGTTTCGGGATGAAATGCCAGTTCTGACGTTCGTCGGTTGTTAAATCGTAAGTTGCCTTCTTTTTTTGATCCTCCGTGAGCGAATTCAGAAAATCAGAGGCAGCTTTCGCCATATCTTTCGCCGTATCGTGGGCAAAAACCGGGCCATTCAGCAATGCCGCAAGGGCAAAAATCGGAAGCAGTTTGTTCATGACCCGAGATTGAAGCGATTTGCCCCGAAAGAACAAGCACGCAATCGGGCTCCCGTTCGCTGTCCCAATCAAAATCGGAGTTTTACTCCGCCCATCACGAAGGATGTCGATTCCAAATCTTCGGAAAACCCGTCCGTCCCGCCTTCGATCTCCAATTCGCGACCAAACTCAAGACCGGTATCAAGATAGGCCCACCACGGTCCCGACAGCCGCCGGTCAATCCCCACGCCGGCCCGAATCGCACGGTAGTTGAGGTTCACATCCTCACCTCCATCCGGATTTGTGATATTCCAGGACGCCCCGCTCAGAACAGCTTTGCCGGTGAATAGCCAATCCCGGTCCGGTGCGAAAGCCACCTGCGCTCTCGGAAAGGTGAGAGCCAGTGACCATTGCGGGTCGGGCTCGATTATCACACCAAGCGCAGGAAGCAATCTCTCCTCGCCCAAATCCTGCGAATAGTAGGCGCCGAAAGCCACGGTCCACGAATCGTTCCACTTGTAGGAAAGGAGCGCGAGCGACGTCAGGATAAAATCCGCCGAGGTGACAGATTCAAAATCAGAATGCCACCCCGGTTGCAGGCTTACCCACAATTTCCAACGCTCACTCAAATCGCCCCAGAGATTGACAGGCAAATCCAGTCGATCGAGATCCAGGCTTCCCGATCCAAACGGAGGCGCGACCCCGGAGAAATCGAGGCGCGTCCGCCGGTATTTCGCGCCGGCCGTCAGTCGAAAACCTTCCTTCATATACACCGGCACATTTGCTTCAACGCCGTATTCCAAAAAGCTCATCGACCCGGCCGCGTCGGAAAAATCCGCGTCCGCCGCCCAATTCACGTAGCTTCCAGCCACCGCATAATTCGGAATGAAAGATTCCTCGGTACGCTCCTCTGCCGCGAGAGGCAGAGTCACCACAGCCATTGCTATTGCGAAAATTCGTCGATTCATCACCAGTCAGGGGGGGCGTGAGGTTTACGTCTCGAATCGCGATTTGGCAACATCAATCGGTTACTCTGCCGCCAGTTGTATGCGTGCGGCGACCTCCGACTCAGGCAAAGCCCGATCAAAAAACGCCAGCGCGTGAATCGTTCCCTTCCAGTCGCGGCTCCCTCCGGAAAACTCATCGCCGAGAATCAGGCCGTGCAACTCATCCCAGTTTGAGAAATCACCCGTCACCGCCCGCGAACGGGTCACCGGTTTTCCGTTCAGGTATCCCACGAACGAACCCTGTTCGAATGTCAAACAGACACTGTTGATTCGTCCCTGCTCGAATTTCATCAGCTTTAATTCCGGCTTCATTCCGTTCTTGTCGTTCGTGCTCGTTCGGAGCCGCAACGAGAGGCGGTCGCCCTCCTGACCGATCGTAAAATTCCGTTCGTAGGGATCTTTGGAGAACGAAACAACCCGCGCGGGGCCTTTCTGACGGAGGTCATCGGTTTGAAAAATCAACTCGATCGTAAAGGCGTTCGATTTCTGCATTCGATCCATCAGCGCGCCGGAAACGCCCTTCAAAAGAAAACCGCCGCCGTCCAGTTTCATCGCGCCGTTCGCGTCGAATTTCGCGCTGCCGCGAGCCTCCATTTTTGCCCGTCGGGCCGCCACAGATCGCTTTGCCAAACCGTCGCCCTGTTTCCACGACCAGATCAATCCCGCCGGATTCTCCCCCGGCCAATTCGAAAGCTTCCATTCTGTCGGCGCGGCTGGTGTGTCCGGACTCGACGGTGTGCCTGCTGCAGGGGCTTCGCCTTTCAGCGAAAAACACGCCAAATCTCCGTTCACCGTTTTGCAAAAAATTCGGCCATCGGCCAAAACGACATGTGGCCAGGCCATCGAATTGAACACGCCGCGTTTTTCCGCCAGCACGGTGCATTTTTTTGGCGATCGACCCGCTGTTTCCACCAACGAAAGATCGCCGTCATTTCCCCAAACCACGAGCCGATCATCGGCCGCCACGAAACACGAACCGGCATCCCCGATTCGTCCACCTTCCCAAATCAGCTTTCCGGTTTTGAAATCGACACAGTGGATTCCCTTGTTCGCAAAATAAATCCGGCCATCATGAATCACCGGCGTGCAAACCCCTGTCGGATACTGATTTCGCCACACCTGTTTCGCCCCGCCACGCAACGAGATCGCAACCTTTGCCATCGCCATCTGGTTGTAGCGGGAGGCGATCAGCAGCTCGTTTCCTTGCGCCGCGATGCCGGCAATCGTATTCGAAAAATCTGTCGCCCACGGAAATTCCGCCACCGTTTTTCCTGCGTTCGATCCATCCAACCGAAGCACCAGCGCATGATAGGATGTCGCCACCGCAAGGCACGGCACACCCTCAATCGTCATCGGCGTCAGTCCGCCGGTGTGGCCGGCCGGATCGCGATTTTCCGAGGACCAGGCCAGCTTTCCCGTTTTCTTGTCGAAAGCCTTCACGCAGCCGCCCTTCCGGTCGCCCACTTCAGCGATGACCCAGTCTTCAAACACGAACGGAGACGTCGTGTAGCCGTAATCCCGCAGCGTGTTCTTCCGTTTCGTGATCTGCGGCCGCCGCGGCACGTCGAAGAGCGTATAAAAATTCTGGTGCCAGACGAGGTCTCCGTCTGCCTTTGTATTTCGCGCGACGAGGTCGCCGTCGGCGGAAAGCGTAAACAAAAAACCGGATTCCGCGTCAAACTCCGGCGTGGAAGTCGCGCCCGCGTACATCCGCTGATCACCCCTCGCCTGCCGCCCGAATCGGGGCCCCGGAAACGACTCCTGCCAGATCACCTTCCCGGTTTTGGCCTCCAGCGCGCGCGTCACGTTCTCCCCGTTTTCCCAGCCGAAAGCGTAAACCACGCCGTCCACCAAAATCGGCGACGAAGCACCCTCACCCACGTTCACCGTCCAGATTGGCGGCCCCGGTGGCCACGGTTTCCCCGGTTCAAAGCCCGACGACTCCGCCGAAATTCCGTTCCGGTTATCCCCCAGCCAGTGGGACCAGTTTTCCTGGCCGAAAGCAGAAAGGGAAAAAAGGATACAAGAAAGGGAAAAGGGGGAGATTGGTTTCACCCGAAGATCCTCCTTCAATCAGACCTTTCGTCCAATGGCTCAAATGAACCAACCCTCTTCATTCGTTCTCGCCGCCTGCCGTCGCCTCCCCTTTCCCCGGACGGAACAGGAAACAAAACAGAATCAGAACCACAGCCATGTAGCCCGGTAAGATGATCCAGAATTTCTGCCACTCCGGAAATGTTGCCTCTGCACCGACATACCGGTTGTAAATGATCCCGGAAAAAATCTGCGAACTGATGAAAAAGCCAACGCCCTGGGTAAACACCGTCAACAAGCCCTGCGCCTGCGCCCGCACGTTTTCATTGACGTTTTTGTCGACATAAAGGTAGCCGGAAATAAACACAAAATCATAGGCGAACCCGTGCAGCAGCACGCCCGCGAGCAGCAGCGGCATGATGTTGGAAGGCGTCTGCTCGACGGCACCAACCGAGAGGCCCGCACTGTCCATCCCGCCCGCAGCAACCGAAAACAGGACGTATCGCCCAAGCCAGCAGGCCATCCCGATAATCATCGTCCACTTGATCCCGAATTTTTTGATGAAAAACGGCAGGATGAACGCCAGCACGACAAGCTCCGCCATCTGTCCGTACGTCAAAAACCCGGCAGCCTCTTCAATTCCCGACTGGAAGATAAACGTACCGCCGTTTGCCCAGTAGGGCATCATCGCCACGGCCGCGAAAAACGAAGCGAACATGAAAACGGCGAAGGCCGGCTTTTTGAAATACGGAAATGTTTTTGCCCCGATCATGTCGCCGACCGTGGTCTTGCCGCCCTTGTCCGGCGGAGGCGTTTTCGGGAGGAAAAACGAGTATATCCCGACCACGATCGCCGCCCCGGCCGCGACGTAGAATTGCATGACGCTTGCATCGGCTTTCAACCCCTTACTGACCACCAGCCCGGCCACGATCCAGCCCAGCGTCGCGAACACGCGCACAATCGGATAATCCTTCTCCGGATTTTTCAGGTGCTTCAGACAGACCGTATTCGACAGCCCAAGGTTCGGCATAAAACAGAGCGCGTGGGCCAAAATGATCGCGAAGAAAATTCCGGGCGTTTCGGCACTGGCGAATTGCGGCGCAATGGCCATCAACACGCCGGACAAGATCATCAGAATCCCCTGCAACCGCTCCGCGTTCATGAACCGGTCGGCGAAAACGCCCATGAAAAACGGCGTCACGATCGCAGCGATCGGCGTTGTCGAATACACCCAGCCAATCCAGTCGGACATGCCCTTTTCGGTCATGAAAATCCCGACCGACGCGAACCACGCCCCCCAAACGAAGAAGAGGATGAACATCATCACGCTCAAGTTGATGAA